>JAOZVT010000715.1 GCA_025869455.1 Prosthecobacter sp. | reverse complement strand
CAGCCTCCAGGCTTCGGTCTGATCTGATTGAGCGCCATCTTTCCCTTCAATGCTGCAACTGCACCCCGCTTGGTCTTGGTCGATTTTACAGGCGGGGTGCGGAAGCGGCGGGGAGAAGTTAAAAGCGCGTCATCAAGATTTGTGAAAAAGAGTTCGCAGGCATGGCTATCTTCAAGCGGTCATAGACCATGACCCACATCGAACTCAGCTAGGCCGACATTCGTGATATTGAGGACGCGATGGACGATTCCGCTTCGTTTTCCATGGTCGCGATCAGATAACCTTAGCCAGCAGGAGGCCGCTACTTCTTCCCCTGCCGCTGGCGGACCACCTCGAAAAGGGACACGCCGGTGGCGACGGAGACATTCAGGCAAGGGACGCGGCCAATCATGGGAATGCGGACGAGGAAGTCGCAATGCTCACCCGTGAGGCGGCGCATGCCATCGCCTTCGGCCCCCATGACAATGGCGGTGGGGCCTTTGAGATCCATGTCGTAAATCGACTTGGTGGTTTCATCCGCAGTGCCGACGATCCAGATGCCAAGCTTTTTGAGCTTGTCCATGGCGCGGGCGAGATTCGTCACACGCACTAGGGGCACATTTTCGGCTCCACCGCAGGAAACTCGCAGGACGGTATCCGTAATCGGGGCCGATTTGTCCTTTGGCATGACGACGCAATCACAGCCTGCTGCATCTGCGGTGCGCAGGCAGGCCCCCAGGTTATGTGGGTCCTGAATGCAGTCGAGGATGAGTACCAGCGGGTTCTCTTTACCCTCCAGTAGAGTTCCGAGATCATCTTCATCGTACACGCGGACTTGCCCCATGACTGGGGAGGAGTGACGATTCTGACGGGCGACGGGGGCTGGCTTGGGCATGGCGCAGTGATGAAATGCTGATGCCCTGCCCGCAAGGGTTTTGAGAGAAAATAACGATTTATCCTGAACTCCGCGATTACTCGGTCACGATGTCATAAACGAGCAGTTTGGCAGCGAGCGGCTTCAGGGTGTCTGCCACCGCTTTGACATGCACCGGATGCTTTTCATAGGCGCTCAAGTCCGCCGGATTGGCAAAACGCAGGGTCATGCCGACATCGAAGCTATCATCCACCACCGAGCGCTCACTAGGGAGCGGCTGGCCCACGCTCATGTGCTGGATTTGGGGGATCCCAGCTTGGAGTTTCTTTGCGGTGGCGACCACTGTGGCGCGATCTGCGGCATTGCCTGGCTTTTTCAGCCAAATCAGGACGACATGCTCCACCTTGCCTTGAGCCGTTGTTTTATGCCCCATCGGGCAACTGGTGCAGGAGGAAAGTAGGCTAAGAACGGCGAAGGAAAAGATGGCGATAGCTTTTTGCATGGCGGTCTTTAGTCTGAGCGGCCATGAAGCATGCGTCGAGTCTGTTTTTCTGCCTTAGCTTGGTTTCTGGGAGCCTTATAGCCCAAGAAGCCCAGCCCTTTGATCGCCTCACCTTTCACGCTGCGCCCAAAGCACTGGCTGCGGAAGCAAAAACCAGTGATTGGCCACGGGTGCTCGGTCCCAATGACGACGCCTCTTCCCCTGAAACCCATCTTTTGAAAAAATGGCCTGAAACGGGGCCGAGTTTGGTCTGGGAGGTCAAGACAGGAGATGGGTACACCTCTCCGGTAATCAGTGGTGACTACTGCCTCATCTTCCATGCAATGGATGGCAAAGAAACTCTGGAATGCGTACACCGGGAAACGGGCCAGCGCTTCTGGATCCAAGACTATCCGATTGAGTACAAGGATCGCTACGGATTTGGCAACGGACCCCGAGGCAGTCCCGCCGTCGCAGATGGAGTGGTGGTGATCAAGGGTGTCACTTCCCTGCTGCATGCCTTTGATTTAAAGACGGGCAAAGTCCTGTGGAGTCATGACCTGAGCAAAGAGTACCATGTGCCCCAGGATTTCTTTGGCGCAGGTTCTTCCCCCCTCATTCTGGAGGGTAAGGTGATTGTGAATGTGGGTGGTAAAGCCGAACCCTTTGATGGCTTTGAAGAGCGCCGAGATCGTGCGGCCAAGTTAGCGACCAAGGGTGTGAGTGTGGCCGCATTTGATCTGAAAACGGGGGCGGTCCAGTGGAAGGTCGAGGACGAATGGGGGGCCAGCTATGCTTCCCCGATCCCGGCAAAATTGCATGGGCAGACCAAAGTGCTGGTCTATGCGGCGGGGGAAAGTGATCCTGCGGTGGGCGGATTGCTCTGCATTGACCCGACCACAGGCACTCTGCATGACCGCTTCCCCTGGCGCGATGAAGAGTACATTCAGGCCACAGGCAGCAGCCCCGTGGTCGTGCCTGAAAAAAACCGCGCCTTTATCACCACGTGTTATCCCAAAAACCGCCCCATTGGCGGGGTCATGGTGGAATACGATGAGAGCTTTAAAGCCAAAGAAGTCTGGCAGTCTAAGAAGCTGGGCGTACACTGGATGACGCCGATTTATCATGATGGTTATCTTTATGCCATTGATGGTGAGCGCGAAAATAACTCCAGGCTTGTCTGCGTGAATGCCGATACCGGGGTGGAGTCCTGGAGCAAAAACATCGAGTGGGAAGATGCGACCTTAGCGACGGTACTAGGACGCAGCAAACCCATTCAACTGAGCATCCTCCGAGCTAGTCTCATGCGGGTGGATGGTGCTTTTTTATGCTTGGGAGAAACGGGTAGCCTGCATTGGCTGAACCTCACACCGGAAGGCTGTGAGGAGATCTCCCGCACGCAGCTTTTTTACGCGCTCAATACCTGGAGCCTTCCCTCACTGAGTCACGGTCTGCTGTATGTGCATCAACAGGCTGAAAGCCTGGACCGGAAAAGTGGCACCCGTGTCCTTTGTTATGATCTGCGGGGTGAGTAGGCAGGGTCCAAAAAAGAAAAGCTCTCGCAACCACTCGGCTGCGAGAGCTTGAAGTCATCCTCACGACTTTCCTTTACCAGACGCTCAGATTGCCAGTGCGGCTGGCCTTCGGTCCGGCCCCCATCAGTACGCGGCGGAGTTCTACACCTAATTCGGCACGTTTGGTTAGGGTGGAGTGATTCTGGAAATTCCAGGCACCGCTATACATCCGGTACCAAGCGCCACCGACAAAGGCCTGACCACTGGCAGCCGTGCTTTGATTCCGCTCCCAAGGCTCCATCATTACCTGAGGAATGGGGATATTGATCGCCTGGAAAGCCTCAATAGTCACAGGACCCGTGAACAGTCCGATGCCCAGAGCTGAATCAATGCTGACCATGCCGTCACTATCTGTTTCACGGTCAGCCTGATTCCGCAGGTAATAGGTAGGCATGCCTTCTTTACCGATGAGGAACATGCGCTCGCCTGGGTTTGACATGCGATTGCGGGGCAGACCAAACACGGGATAAGCACGACGCACGATGTCGAGGTTTTTGTTAGAAGCACCTGCGGTGCGGATGTGGCCCCAGTCACCATCCACCACATTGTGTAAGGCATAGTCCAGGCCGATCAGGCCCATGGTCATCAGGGTGCCCACATGCGTTGGATTGTTTTCATTGGCCAGTGCATCAGCCGAAGGGCCACCGCCGATATCGAAACGCTGAGTGCCATAAAAGACGTCTCCTGCCGCACGGCCACCATAGAGATAAAGGGGGATGCGGCTAGCATCGCTACGCACCATCAGGCGGGGATGCAGAGGGCCATTGTTCATGGTGTTCCAAAACTCGGTGGTCAAATGCCCCAGGTCATCTTCGCTGCCGATGTACATCTGTGCCGCCGTTTCAAGATTGAAAGGAGGGTTGGCAGATAGATTAACCCGCACGACGGAAGCGGCTGCGCGGGTAGCCGACCAGACGGCATTGACCATGGTCTGCGTGCTTTGAATACCGCGACGGAAATCATCGCCATAATCAGCCAGTGGGCTGCCTGTGTGGGGAGAGCCGATGGTGATGCCAAATTTCACATCGTCCCGAAGAGAACGCAGGAAGGTTTCATCTGCGGCACTGAGATCGTGACTGGCCACGTTCCCGGTGGGGACGCTGAGCAGGTAACGAGTGACTAACCCGCCTTTGCTATGGCCCACGAGCACGATGTAAGCCTCGCGCCCGGCATAGGCTTCGAACTCAGTGCGGAGAGCCCGGATCTCATCAAGCGCCTGCTTGGCCATGAGACCGATGGCGATGGAACCATTCAGCCGGACCAAGGCACCTGCCGTGCCGGTGAAGCGACCACGCAATGGGGCTGGATCTGTGGGAAACGCGAACTGGTTTGCCCGGATATTGGCGATCAACGAATCTTTCCAACCTGCCGCTGTGAGGCGACTGCCCGCACCACCTGTCATGGTAAAGAGTGCGGTGGAGGCCCCTAAGGTGCGAGAAACAAAGGGAAAGTCGAAATAGAAGCGCGAGTAGCCTAATGTGCCTGGACGCTTCAGTGCACCCCTAGGCTCAAAAGGCTGCGGCTCTGCGCCAGGACGTGAAGTTCCACCATGAATGAACACCACCAAAGTGGGGCGAGAAGCACGTGCGCTCGATGAAAAATCAACGGAAGGCGTGAGTGGAGGAACGGTGATCTGGGTGAGCTTTGTTGTGACTGTGGATTTCTTGATTGTCTGCCCAGAAACCGGGGTGACGGTAGAAGCCCCCAGGAGGGAAAGGGCTAGAAGACTCTGGGCAAAAATTCGGCTAACCGAATTCTGAAGGGCTGTGCGAATGAATGTTTTCATGAGGACGTGTGACTTAGATTTTCAGGCGGCGTGCGGCCGCCTTTCACCTCCCAGATGCGTGTCACTTCATGAGCTTGCGCAGTTTGTGAAAAAAATTCGGGCCTGCAAAAAAGCAGCGGGACCACGGGAGCCTTCATCCTGCACTCCACGCGGAAACGGGGAATCCGGTTTAATAAGGAAGAAAGTTCTAGAAATCTCCGTTGGCTTAATTCTTTGAATATCAGCATTTCACATTCAATTTTAAGAACCCCAGTATTGTTCAAAAGATCAGTTGCTTGAGTATTGCTACAGTATTGGCTAGTTTAAAGCCCGCCATGTCCTCAGCCTCTTCAGAAAATCATTTGCCAGCTACGCAGTGGACGCTCATCGCTCGTTTACGGCATGGGGATGCTCAGGATGCTCAACGGGCATTGGATGAATTGATCAATCAGTATCGTTACCCACTTTACTGCTATCTACGCAGACGGGGATACAATCACCACGATGCGGATGACATTTTGCAGGACTTTCTGATGAAACTACTGCGGAATGAGAGCTTTAATTCCGCCGATTCTTCCAAAGGACGACTACGCTGCATGTTGCATGTCAGTTTGGAGCGCTTTGTCATCAGCTGGGAGCGTCTGCATAAGCATCGGCGCAAAGAATTCAGCATCCACCAAGAAGCCCCAGGCCAAGACTCTGAGGCCGAAAGGCGGTATCAGCATGAGCACTTCGACAGTCAAGAAACACCGGACCAAATCTATGGTCGTAAGTGGACTCTGACGCTCCTAGGGACAGCTCTAAATCGAGTGGGGGAACTCTACCAGTCGCGGGGCAAGGAAAAGCTCTTCAACGTGCTGCGCCCGGTGCTCATGGATGGAGGCAGTCTGCGGGGTGAAGACGGTCCTAAATTGGCCGAAGAAGCGGGCATGAATTACGGAGCCCTGCGCACTGCGCTGATGCGTATGCTTGGTGATTATCAGGAAGCCTTGCATCAGGAAATCCTGCATACGGTGGAAGACCCAGCGGCAGCGAAAGAAGAACTCGAGCACCTGCGAAAGAGTGTCTCTTGATCAAACTTTGTTGGAATAAGCAATCATGCGAGCTTCTCGCACGTTTGATATCCTATACGTTATGAACAAGAACACGTTATTTTTGATCGCCTTGTCCACTTTATCTGTCCTCGCAAACGCGGAAGACAAACCCAAACCTACCCCTGAAATGATCAAGCCCGAAGTCACCCTCTCTGAAGCGGATTGGAAGAAACGCCTGACCGATGAGCAGTATGCCGTCACCAGACAGGCGGCTACGGAACGGCCCTATGGCGCGATCTATGAGGAATTCGAAAAACAAGGCGAAGGCACTTATTACTGCATTTGTTGTGGAGTCGAGCTTTTCACGTCCAAAGAGAAGTTTCATTCTGGCTGCGGCTGGCCTTCCTTTTATGATGCTTCCACGGCTAAAAATGTCTTGGAACGAGTCGATCACTCGGCAGGAATGCGCCGTGTCGAGACGCTGTGCAAACGCTGTGGAGCCCATTTAGGGCATGTGTTTGAAGGAGAAAGTGTCTCTGCCAACACGCCCACAAAACGCCGCTTTTGCATCAATGGTGTGGCTTTGAATTACGTGGAAAAAGGCGGAAAAGCCCCCGAACTGCTGGAACTGACCAACGCGGCTGTGGAAAAGAAGAAAGAAGAAGTGGCGAAGGAGGCAGGAGTCGAGGTTCAGAAACCTTGACACTTGCCAGACTCTTAGGTCTTCCGTTACTATGCGGTCATGAATCGCACGCTGATCATCCGTCTGAGCCTGATCGCCCTCTTCCTTTTGCTTGCCAAATGGGGATGGAATCACGTGAAGGGTGACGATGGCATGATG
>JAOZVT010000714.1 GCA_025869455.1 Prosthecobacter sp. | reverse complement strand
CGCGCGGGAAGCCTCTGAAGGAGCTGTAATAGCGATTAACTTAGCCTCTGGATTACCCGCAATGGACTGAGCATGAAGTTTCCCCCAGGCACCAAAACCTGCGAGAGCAAAACGAACGGGAGCGGACATGATGGATAGAGGCTTTGGCCAACAAAATGATTAGAGATTCAAAGAACGCGGTATTGGTTAGCGCCGGGGTGCCGTGGTTAAAGGTGTCACAGGATTGGGAACGCGCCTCCCCTGCACTTCATTCAAACGACAAGTAGGCAATTTCGGCAGAACGTATTTGGCGAAAAGATCACATTCATTCAAATGGGGATAACCGCTGAGAATGAAAGCACGAATGCCCATGTCCATGTAGCGATTCAGTTTGGCCAAGACCTGATCCGGATTACCCACAATGGCACTGCCACAGCCGCTGCGTGCGAGGCCGATGCCAGACCAAACATGATCTTCAATGAATAGATCCTTGCTCTGTGCGCGCAATGCATCCTGACGTAGCACTCCGGCGCTTTGACTGTCCATGGAGCGGTTTTTGATTTCCTGGCCCTTTTCCAGATCCAGCTTGGACATGAGCTTACTTGCAGCATCGCACGCCTCAGCTTCGGTCTCCCTTACAATGACATGAATACGCAGACCGAAGTCCAGCTTCCGTCCATAGGCAGCCGCTTTATCCGACATCCCCCGCATGGTTTCCGCCAGTCGATCTTCCGTCTCCGGCCACATCAAAAAAACATCGCAATGTTTTGCACAAAGATCCTGCGCCAGAGGTGAGATACCACCGAAATACATCAGTGGACCTCCGTTCTGCTGGAAGGTTTTGGCAGGTTCGCAGGTCGGCAGGATAAAATTGTAATGCTCCCCTTTCCATTCCAGTGGGCCGTCGGTGGTCCACAGCTTCTGTAAAATCTGGATGATCTCACTGCTACGCTGGTAGCGGGCGTCGTTGCTCTCTCTCAAACCCGGCATGTCGGACGAGATGATATTGATGCAAAGCCTGCCCTGAGTGATGTGATCGACCGTCGAGATTGCTCGCGCCAGCATCGGCGGCCAAACTTCCCCCATGCGCAAAGCCACCAATTGATTGATTTGTTTTGTCTGCGTAGCCATCGCCGAGGCAAAGCTGAGAGCATCCTGTCCCGCGATCCAGCCAGAAGGCAGCAAGATATTTTGAAAACCATGAGCATCCGCTTTTTTGACGATGTTACCGCAGTGTTCATAGCTGCTGCGCAGATTCCCATCTGGTACGCCTAAAAACTCATAATCATCTGCACAAAGCGCGGAAAACCAGGAAACCTCAGCTTGTCGCTGCGGGGTTCGAATTGGAAGCGAGGGGGGCATCAATTTGGGGGGATTAATGCACAAAAAGCCTAGAGGCCGAATATTCCTCCCAAGGCTTAATTTGTGCAGTATCGAATTATGTAAACTCCAGAGGTGTCACAGCAAGAATATTTTGGCATTTCTGTGACAAAGCAGAGACAATCCCCCTAGAAATATGCGCACCAAGCCTGCCGACCAATCTGAACTCCTCGCTTCAGTCCTTCTTCAACTTCGGGGGCAGAAAGCCTCTTCGCGTAGTACTTTGGCCAAAGTAACCCGTCTGTCGCCATCCACGGTCGGCATCTATGTGGATCATCTGACGGCGCTCGGATACGTTACCGAATCCGGTTTGGAGCAAGGCCCGATGGGAAGACCTAAACGAAAACTCAGCCTCGTCCCTGAGGCCGGATGGTTTGCAGGCGTTGAGTTTAATGCCGAGCGCATTCAGGCTGTGCGAGTGAATTTTGCCGGAGAAAAAATTGCCTCTATTGTTCGGCATCTGCCTAGCGATACTAAGACCGAATGGGTTCTGAATGAAATTAAACAAGCCATTGCCGAACTTGGCAGCCAAGCCCCAGGGAAATTATTGGCGATGGGAATCGGCGTGCCGGGCCTAGTGGATCCAGATGCAGGCGTGGCCTTGCATTACTCATTCATCTCAGATTGGAAAAACGTACCTCTGGTTAAAGAGCTAGAGAGTCACTTCGGAGTAAGTGTAACCCTGGAAAACAATCTTCGCTCCATTGCTCTCGCTGAACGCTGGTTCGGGGAAGGTCGCCAATTGGATGATTTTGTGATCCTCGGTCCCCGCAGTGGCTTCGGTATCGCCATGGTGAAAAACGGCCAACTGATCCGAGGTGCCCATCACGCGGCAGGTGAAATCGGGCGTTGGGTCTGGCCACTCAGCGGCGAAGGGAGCGAACTCCACAATGAACTGCCAGCGCCAGCCGTCTGGCGCAGACTGTCAGGCGCTACCAAGCAAACACCCTTACCCAAAAACCTCCGAGAAGCCCTAACTAGCTATGCCGATGAAAGCGGACCAGCCTGGCAGGCGATCGTCACTGACTACGCACGCCTCATGGGTCTCCTCCATCTGCTATTAGATGCAGAAGTCTATTTTATGCATGGTCCCCTGACCTCTCTAGGGACGCGGTTTTGTGATGCCATCTCCGAACAATGTGCCGCCCTCATGCCCGCCCTCAAAGACGCCTGCCCGAAAATCGTCCCTTCCGATTTAGGCGATAAAGCTGGCGCTTTAGGAGCAGCAGGACTAGCCATGGAAGCTTGGGCACCAGATCTGAGCGCTCCCAAAGCGGCTTCTTATAACCACTCTTGAGCCTTCCTCGTGGTTCCACATATTCCGCAAATCGCCATGCTGGTGGACACCTCCCGTACCTACGGGCAGGACATCGTGGCTGGGGTGCGGCGTTACGTGGCGGAGAATGGCCCCTGGTCACTCTATTTGGAACCACGGGACTTGCTTTCCCGTTACCCGGCCTGGCTTGAAGATTGGCCGGGCGATGGCATCCTAGCACGAACGGGTGACGCGACCATGCTGCAACGCTTAATCGCCACAGGCTTGCCTGTGATTGAACTTCGCGACTCCTCGCCTGACCAGCCCTTTCCCTTTGTGGGAATGGATAATAGCGAGATCGGCGTACGTGTGGCTGTGCATCTGCGTAGCCGTGGATTTCAAAGATTCGCGGCCTATCTTGATCCCACCTTGGACTTCTTCCGTGAACGCATTCTACGTTTCGCAGAAACGGTGAAGGCCGAAGGTTTTGAATGCCCCATCTTCGAAGCTTTCTCACCTAATGATCGTCCGCGCTGGGACGAACATCAGCAGGCTTTGGCCGACTGGCTCACCTCTTTGGAAAAGCCCGTGGGGGTCTTTGCCAGCAGTGATCAACTCGGCTTCTGGCTGCTGGATGCCGCACGCCGAGCTGGCATCTCCGTCCCAGAGCAATTAGCCGTAGTCGGCGCAGAGAATGATCGCATCCTTTGTGAAACCGCGTGGCCACCACTCTCCAGCATGCAACTGCGCGGACAAGCTGTTGGTTATACCGCCGCTCAAATGCTGGATGCCTGGATGCGCACAGGCACACGCCCGCCCGCCCGGACTTTACTGCCGGCGGGAGATTTTATCGTCCGTCAGTCGTCAGACATCGTCGCCGTGGAAGATCCCAGATTAGCACGCGCGCTCATCTACATTCGCCAACACGCCACGAAAAATATTGGGGTGAATGACGTCGCACGCGCAGCCTCACTTTCACGCAGTGCCTTGGAGAGACAGATGAAAAAGCAAATCGGACGTTCCCCAGGGGAGGAGATCAACCGCATTCGCTTTGGGCTGGTCGAAAGCCTACTGACTCAAACCGATCTGACGCTGGATGCCATCGCCGAACGCACGGGGTTCACTCATCCTCAATACATGGCTGAAGCCTTCCGAAAAAGAGTGGGGGAAACCCCAGGTCAGTACCGCCAGCGCCGCAAAATCTGATATTTGCATCTGCAAAGACTGAGCAAGATCCCGATTTTGCTGAGTTCTATATCATCATGCGATTGATTCTGCCCTGCCTGCTCCTCTGGATCACCTTTTCTCAAGCTGCCGAAACGCCACCTAACGTCGTTTACATCATTGCCGATGATCACACCTACCGGGACTTTGGATTCATGGGCAGTCGTGAAGCACTCACGCCAAACCTGGACAAGCTTGCCTCTCAATCCGCCAGATTTGTCAATGGCTATGTCACCACCAGCTTATGCAGCCCTTCTCTTGGAGTCATGCTCACTGGGCTTTACCCTCACCAGAGCGGCCTAACCTACAATCATCCACCGCCAGGAAACAGTGCCTTCAACAAGATGGCCTCGCGCCAAGATTATGAGCAAGCTCGCAGTCCGGCGTTTAATCGCATTCGCAAGCTACCCACCCTACCACGTACACTTGGCCAACTCGGCTATCATTCACTCCAGACTGGCAAGTTCTGGGAAGGTCACTTCTCCAATGCTGGATTCACGGAAGGCATGACCCTTTTCCAACCACGACCAGGCCAGGATTACGGCGGAAATCGCATCCTAAAGGGAGGAGAACTCGCGGCTCATGGCAATGGCGACCATGGATTGCAAATCGGTCGTGAAACGATGAAACCCATCAGCGATTTTTTGGATCGCACGGATAAGACGACGCCTTTTTTCATCTGGTATGCCCCATTCTTACCGCATCAGCCCCACGACTCCCCGAAGCGTTACTTTGATCTCTATCAAGGTCGAGGCATTCCCGAACATCACATCCCTTATCTGGCCTCCATCAGTCAGTTCGATGACACCGTGGGAGAATTGATCCAGATGATTGAGTCACGAGGATTGGCGAAAAACACCCTGTTTGTCTTTCTTTCTGACAACGGCTGGACCCCAAGCACACAAAGGGAGAAAAAGCGACCTGTGGAATTTGCGCATACGGATGAAAGCAAGTACTCCCCCTTTGAAGATGGCCTCCGCACGCCCATTCTGATTCGCTGGGACGGTCATGTCAAAGCGGCGACTCATGAACAACTCGTCAGCAGCGTGGACCTCCTTCCCACCGTCTTGGATGCCATTGGACACCGAGACGCTATCCCCGGTCTCCCAGGACGCAGCTTATGGCTAGCAGCTCAAGGCGACGCAACATTATCCGATCAGCCTGTTTATGGTGAAATCTATCCTGGGGATGCCAGCGTTTTGGGACAGCCCTCCAAAGACATCGCCTACCGCTGGGTGCGTGAGGGTAAGCTCAAACTGCTCGTGCCGCATTCACATGATGGCAAACCAGCCTGGGGAGACTATCTGACGAAGGTTTCCTTGTTCGATGTCGTCGCTGACCCCGATGAGAAAAACAACCTCGCCAAAGAGCAACCCGACGAGGTTCAACGCTTGCGAAAGCTGCTAGATGGCTGGTGGAAGCCAGGAGATGACTCCGCCGTGCTCAAGCCCTAACCATTGAGATGATCACGGCTTAAACTGAACCGTGGTGGTCACCATCGCATCACGTTCGTCGGTCAAAGAAACATACCAGGTGTTTGCCTCCGCAGGAGGCAGCGGGGCGATGATAAAACCCTTCTCGATCTTTGCTTCGGCACTCGTCCAATTTCGCTGAGAGCGCAGGCCTGTATCCGTGGTGTATTCTAGCTTGGCCTCCTTCAAAGGAACGCTGCTGGTGTAGCTGATTTTCAGGTGATCACCTTCCACCACTGGAGTCCCCGGCACGGCCAAAGGCTGGCCACCACGGCATTTAGAATCAATGAACAGCCCGATTTCTTTGGGTGCCCATCCTGGCGGATGACCATGACGCATTTTGACTTCAATGCGTAACTGCTTCTCTCCAGGTACAGCATCAAAACTCTTCATATAACTGTCCAGGACATAGTGGACATCATTGGTGCCATTCACAAAGAGGATGGGCACATGACAACGTGGCAACAGACTGGATGGATCGTATTCGCGTATCCAGTCAGCACGACGGTCTCCCAGCTTATCAATCGCTGGCTTCTGCACAGATTCTCCTTCAAAGAGAAACCCACAGCCATAGACTGGCACGGCCACTTTGAACCGATCATCCAAGGAAGCCACCAGACAGGTCGTATAACCGCCCCAACTGATGCCCGTCACGGCCGTATGATCTGCCTCCACTTCAGGGAACGAACGCAGCAATGAGTGCGCGCGCATCACACTGGCCGCTGCGTGAAAGGGCCAATCGTCCGAGGTGGTACCGCCGATGCTATCGAATTTTTGTTCGTGCCCATGGTCTGGCCCACCATTGGCCAACCGAGTGCGGGTCTTAGAGTCGCCAGGAGTGCCCAAAGGAGCCCCGGTCTTTGGATCAAAGGTAGGTGCAGGTGGCTGCGAACCCGAAAGATCCATGGCAATGGCAGCATAACCGCGCTTAGCCCAGAGATGCACCCAATGAACAAAAGCCGTCCCACCGCCTCCGTGGATCAAGACCACGCCAGGAAACTTGGTTCCTGGCTTGGCTTCACCCAACGTGATCGGTGAAGCATAAAAGGCAAAGACCTCGGTGGGGTGGTCTTGATAAACCTCACCCGCATAGAGCAAAGATTGCACAGGAGACTTTTGATCCAGCCACTTCATCGCAGGCACCTGTTTCAGTTCATCTAGGTTCCACGGGCCGACTTGTTCGGCAGAGGCAAAGGTGGCACACAGCAACAGGAGAGGGATCAAAAACTTCATGGTTGGCAGAAACTGAATAACGGCTGGAAC
>JAOZVT010000713.1 GCA_025869455.1 Prosthecobacter sp. | reverse complement strand
TCCCAGTAAGGCTTGGTACTGCGAGACAGCAGAGCTTCGACCTCCACCCCTGCCAGTTGGAGGCCCAACTGGCCTACTTGGCGGGCGGCTGCGGGGGGTGGTGGGCAGGTTTTTGACGGATCTTGGGCTGGAAAAGGGACTAAAATCTGAAGAATGGGGGGTATCTGGGCGGATAGATTGATATTCGGGCTTGATTCCCCTCGCGATGGTGTCACTCTCCGCCCCCCGCTTTTAGCATTTTTATTACCAGCCACCATGGGTCAGCAACTCAACAAAATCGTCAAACGTCGTCGTCGGAAACTCTACCAAGCCCGCAAGAAGGCTCTTGCCAAGGCAGGTCTGACCCGTAAACCCATCGTTCGCGGTGAGCCGAAGGCTAAAAAGATTGTGAAGAAGGCTCCTGCGAAGAAGGCCCCAACGAAGGCTGCTGCAGCTAAGGTCGCCGAAGTGGCTGCCGCTGAAGAAGTGGTCGTGGCACCTGTCGTGGCCGAAGTGGCGGCTCCTGCTGTGGAAGAAACCGCACCTGTGGCTGCTGAAGAAGCTGCTGCGCCTGCCGCTGAAGAAACCGCACCTGCGGCTGCTGAAGAAGCGACTGCTCCTGCGGCTGAATAAGCCCTTCGAGGTTTTTTCGACTTTCAAATTTTCTGAAACCCTGCACATGACCTGTGCAGGGTTTTTGTTTTTATCCCCCGTTGTGTGATGTCTCGACCATTGATCTCTTTGGATGCCGCCGGCACGCTGATCCAGGTGAAGGAACCGGTGGGGCGGACGTATGCGGCCTTTGCCCAGCGGCATGGGGTGGCGGTGGAGGAGATGGCGCTGAAGGCGGCTTTTCGTACGGTGTGGGGGCAGCTAGACACGCCGCTTTGGCCCGAGGGGACGTGCGCGCCGGATGATGAGCGCGGCTGGTGGCATGAGCTGGTGCGGCGGGTTTTTGCTCATGCGTTGGGGGAGCCTCTGCCGGGGGTGATTTTGGACCCGTTGTTTCAGGAACTGTATGCCTACTTTGCGCGGCCTGACGCGTGGATGGTGTTTGATGATGTGCGCCCGGCGCTTACGGATTTGGCGCGGGATCACAGGCTGTGTGTGTTATCAAACTTCGATGGTCGGCTGCGTGGTATTTTGCGTGGGCATGATTTGGAGCGGTACTTTGAACAGGTCATTGTCTCCAGCGAGGTGGGCGCTGCGAAGCCGCACGCACGCATGTTTGAAACGGCGCTGCGGGTGATGGGGGCGGCGGCAGAGACGAGCTGGCATGTGGGCGATGATGAGCGATGTGACCTTCATGGGGCACAATCTTGTGGCTGGCAGGCCTATCTGGTGGGGCGTCCAGGAAGCGATCTGCTAGGTTTATGCGAAAAAGTCCGTTTTAGAGGAAATTCAAGCTTGCACACTTCACGGTCAATGGTAGGTAACTCACCCCATCCGCGCGGGTAGCTCAGTGGTAGAGCAGTTGGCTTTTAACCAATTGGTCGAGGGTTCGAATCCCTCCCCGCGCACCACCGGATGATTTCAATTTTGCCCAGGTAGCTCAGTGGTAGAGCAGTTGGCTCTTAACCAATTGGTCGTGGGTTCGAATCCCTCCCTGGGCACTTTTTCCGAATGACGGAGAAAGTGCTTTTTTTGTCTCCTCTCCAGGGTCACTCGCGCATGAACGCGGTTTTTGTTAGGCCTGGAGGTGGGTTTTAAATGGAGCGTTTTGTTTTATCTTTGGTTAGGTGTCTGTGGAGTCATGCTGTGGGGTCATGCTATTCGTTAGGCGCGGAGCGTCCTGGTGGTGGAGGTAAAGCGATAGCGCTACACCGCTCTTGCGCAGGAGCGATGTCCTTTTGAAATGGCGAGCTCACTTGGAGAAATGATGCTCCTTTTAGATTGCGACTTGGTACAGAAAAGCAGTTTCTGAAGAAGTCGAAAAGACTGCAACATCTCTATCCTCCGGCGAAAGCGGTGCAGCCGAGGCAAGGGGCACCTTGCCTCTCTGCCACCGCAGTCCAGGACGCTGCCGCGCCTAACAGGAGGCATAACTACCGACTCACCATTCTACCGCCCTCACTCCTCACGTGATTGCATGAGAAACCGCCCTGACCCCGCCGTGGTCTGGTAGGCTCCGGTGACGGTGGCTTGTTTCTGGAGCAGCACACCGGCGAAGCGTTGATTCAGGCCTTGGTTTTTATCCACCACGCTGCCTGTGACTAAGCCAGAGGTGGAGGTGAAGGTCAGGCTGATTTTTTCTGGGCCGTAGTAGGTGAGCTTGTCTGCGCTGCTCCAGGTGAGGGCGCGATCCAGCGCGGTCAGTTCCGCCACGGAGGAGAAGTTAGGCCCCAGGAGACGCAGCCAGACGTTGTGATCTGTGTCTGCTAGCTCGGCCCAGGCGCGCTGGCCCTTGGCGGGTTTTTCATACAGGCTGCCGATGACGTTTCGCGTCAGCGCAAACCCACCGGGATAGGCCGCTGCACCTGCTGCTTTTTCCCACTGCCACACGCCATCAAAGTCACTGATGCCCGCCACATCGCGGAAGGTCAGTTTGCCAGCTAAAAAGCCACCCGGCTTGCTGCCATAAAGGGCGCGATACAGGGACCATTCGCCGCCTTGGGAAACATGCCCCGCAAAGGTGGATTTCGTACCGTCAGACAAGACCAGTGAGCCAGTGCAAACGCCGCTGGTAGCCACCTTCAGCAGGCCGTAGCCATCGCCCCCAGGCTCTGTGCTGGGGTCATTATCCGCAGGGGCCAGCACGGCCAGCGTGTAGGCACCCGCCCAGGGGGAAGGGGCCGTCTTCGTATTCACGGGCAAACGCTGCGCATCCACCAGATAAGTTTCTGCGTTCGTTGTCACACTTCCTGTTAGCTGATACACATCCTCCGTGCCATCCACCAGCGCCAGTTGCAGGGAAACGATAATGCCATCTGCCAGAGTAATCTCAGCGATTCCTGACGCATCGAACGCGCCCTTGATCTTATAGCGCGTGCCCTGGATCCAGAGCGTGGCAGAGAAGGAACCGCTGGAGTTGACCACCAGTTTTTCCAGGCCGCCCTGAGGGCCGCTTTCACCCATCAAGATGCCTTGATACGTGCCTGCGGCAGCCGCCGACCAGAGCGATTCTGTTTGCTCCAGTGTCTCAGCCGTTTCCGCCACAGCCAGCGTCTGCATACCACCCGCTTCTTCACTGCCAGGGTAGGCAAAGTCCGTGCCGGGCACAATGCGCAGGCCACCACTGCGGCCTTGATAGAGGAAGTAACCTGCGGCCAGTCCCTGCTTTTGGAAAACCGCGCCTAGAAAGCTGAGGCGCGTGCTGCCTGTGGGGTCGCTATAACTGCCGGTCAAAAGACCCTGTGTGCGGTTCACGCTGCCCGCCAGTTTCTCTGGGCCATAATGAACGAGCTTATGGTTAGGCAACCAACTGAGCACGTGCTCGATCTCGCTACCCGTGCCCTCTGGCAAGGCGGTGGAAATGAGGCTGAGGCTCGCATTCGGCTCCGCATCCTCCAGTTGGCTCAGCGCCCGTTCACCTGTGGCCGGGGCGGTGTAGCGGCTGCCGAGCGCCCAGAGTTCCAGTGAGAAGCCAGCGGGGTAGGTGACCGACTTTGCATCGGCAGGTTTGAGCCACTGCACCTGTCCGTCAAAGTCGCTCACGTCAGGCACATCCCGCAGGGCCATCCTGCCGCCGAATTGCCCACGTGCGGTGGCTTTATAAAGCTCCGTGTAGAGGGAGAAATCAGCCTCGGCGGAAAGAAACGCGCTTTCTGTGAAGGCCGTGCCATCGCTCAGGCGACCACTCACTTTCACCGCCCCAGTGCTGCTGATGCTGACCGTGGCCCAGCCATCACCACTCGGCGTATCCTCAGTCTGTTCGGCAGGTCCAGGCAGCAGCATGGTGTAACTTCCTGTTAGGTTGGCAGGCGCGGGATTCTTCTTATCATAAGCCGCCCGTGGTAGCTCGGCGAGGGTGTCTTGACCTAACCATGAAACGTGACCGCGAATGACTTTCCCCGCCGTGCTATCCATCAGTTGCAGAGATCCTGTGATCACACTGCCATCTTTTTGCGGCAGGTCCAGCAGCAGCAGACCTGCCTCATCGAAGGTGCCTTTCAGCGTCACGGATTTCCCCTGAAACCGCAGCTTGCCCGTGGCGGCACCACCGAGACCACTGCCCGCTTTGGGCTTGGCCAAAGTCAGGGATTCGATGGCCCCGATGAGCCGATGTTCATCTTCTGCATCGCGCAAAAGACCATCGTAAAGGCCCACGGACGCCTCATCCCACAGTGTGCTTTCTGCCTCCACCAGAGTGGCTTCCGTTTCTGGAGCCATGACAGGTCTGTCCGCGCGATGGTCCCCAAAAGCCGTGAGATTGACGGTGAATAGAGGCACTGAAAAATCATTGCTCGCCACCTGAAGCACCGCGTTTTTAATGCCCGTGCTTTGCGGGGAAAAGATCACGTCCAGCGTCGTCGCCTGCCCCGCAGCTACGGAGTCAGAGGCCGGACCGGCAATGGAAAACTGTGCCGCGTCTGGCCCCGTCACCGTGGCGACGAAGTTCGAAAGCAAACCCGTGCCGGCATTGCGAATCGTGAAGGTAAAGGGGCTGGCCGTGTCAGGGGCCACGCTGCCCAGATCCACGGCAGAGATTCCAGATAGCAGCGGCAGCGCAGGCTCCCGCTCCAGCGCCAGTTGTGGCCGCAGCACGCTGAGCGTGGTGAACCCTACCGCAGAGTAGAGGGCCGTATCCACCGTGGCCTGCACGGTGTAGTCCCCCGCCTCCACGGGTAGGGTGGCCGATTCATCATAAAGAATCTGCACAGGCAGACCCTCCGGCACAGTGGTCACCTGCACGGCTTTGACTGTGCCATCGTAGTAGGAGCTGGTCTGGGCAAAGGTGAGGCTCACCGTGTCACGACTGACCGTGAAGGTGCGCGGCACATCTGCCGCTGCTTCGTGATTGTCATCTCCCTCTTGAGACGCCGTCACCGTGACCTCCCCCGCCGCTGTGAAGCTGAGGCTACCTGCCGCTATCTGGCCCGGACCTGCCGTCACCGCAAACGCCACGGGAGCCACAGACCCACCGCCCGTAGCCACCAGTGGCAGCGTGGCCGTGGCAAGCTGATCTGGGATCGCGGCAAAGGTGATCACCTGCGTTGCTTTGGCCACCACCAGAGTCTCGCTGCTGCTGCCTTCATAGAACTCATCATTCAGCGTGGCCGTGACCAAGTACTGCCCCGCCTGTGTCGGCGCTGTGTCTGATTCCCCATAAAGAATCTGCACCGCTAATCCTTCTGGCTCGGTGGTCACCATGACCTGTCTCGGCGTGCTGTCATAGGTTTGATTCAGGGCACTCAGTGTTATGATCCCCACAGCTTTGGACACATTCACGGAACGCTGTACATCTGCGGCGGCTTCATGATTGGAGTCTCCCGCTTGAGACGCGGTGATCAGCACCTGTCCAGCGCCAGAAAAGCTCAGCGTACCATTGGTAATCGAGCCGGGGCCCGAGGTCACCGCAAACGTCACCGGATTCCCCGAGCCACCGCCCGTAGCCACCAGCGGCAGTGAATCCACCGCCGTTTGATCGGGAATGGCGGCAAAGGTGATGACCTGCCCCGCCTTGGTCACACTCAGCGTGCCTGAGGCACTGCCTGCGTAGAGCGCTTCATTGATGGTGGCCGTCACTGCATAGTCACCCACCGCTGTGGGGGCCGTGGCTGATCCCGCATAAAGAAGATCCACCGCCAGATTCGCGGGCGTGGTGCTGACTCCCGCGACTCTTGGGGTGCCGTCATAGGTCTGGCTGAGAGCGCTCAGATTCACCACCGCGCTGGCCTTGGTCACCGTCACGAATCTCTCCAGATTAGGCGCGGCATTGTAGTTCGAGTTGCCTGCTTGAGAGGCCACCACCCCCACATTCCCCGCGCCAGTAAAGGACAGCACCCCATCCGAGATGCTGCCCGGTCCCTGACTCACGGCAAAGGTCACGGGATTGCCTGATGCGCCACCATTGGCGGACAGCGGGACCGTGCTGGTGGCCACCTGACTGCCGATGGCAGGAAACGTGATGGCTTGAGATGCCTTGGCCACATTCAGCGTGCCACTGTTGCTGCCCTGATACGTGTCATCTACAATGGTGGCGGTGATGGCATAACTGCCCGCATTGGTCGGGGCCGTGGCCGATTCATCATATAAAATATCCACGGTCAGATTCGCGGGGGTGGTGGTGGCCGTGACCACACGCGAGGTCCCATTGTAGGTCTGCGAAAGACTGGCCAGTTGGAGGGTGGCCGTACGTTTGTTCACCGTCAGAGTGGCCACATTACCCGACACACTGCCGGCCAGGTTTGATGCCACCACATGATAACTACCCGATTGGGAAAACTGTACGGACGCGATGATTAAACTCGGCTCCGTGGCATTGGCGATCGGGTCGTCCCCAAAGTACCATTGATACGTGATTCCACCGCCGCCCGTGGCCAGGGCAGACATCATCACCGCATCTCCCACCTGCACCGTTTGAGAAGACGGATGGTCAGAGAAGACTGGAGCCTCATCTTGATCCAAAGGATAGGCGCTAAAATCACTGGTCACATAA
>JAOZVT010000712.1 GCA_025869455.1 Prosthecobacter sp. | reverse complement strand
CTGAGGTAGCATCTGGCTCTTTTCCCAAAGAGTAGGCAGTGTCCAGCAGCGCCCCATAGGACTTACCAAAATAAGAAAAGAAAACGCACGCAGCAACATGTCCCAGCCCGCTAAGGCCATGGGTGAACGGGCGATGAATGACAGATGCCAGAGGAAAACCAAAGCCGCAGCCAGCCTGGGCCAAATACCGAGCATGAGCATCAGCATGGATCCCGCAGCCAGACACATCACCACAGACACCTGGGCGGGTGTCTGAAAAAAATGGAACAGCAGGACCGACCCGAGATCACTGCGCTCCACCGCAGCAGCCTGATCAATCATGCCGGAAGAGCTAAGCAGATTCTCCCGCAATGGCCAGATCAGCACCAGATTGCACAAGGCCACTACGGCAAAGCCGATACGTACAGCCGCATACACGCGCTCATCTTCAGCGCGGAGAAAAAGCTTTCCCAAAATGCCCAAGGGTGGTTTCGCAGGGTTCATCAAGATATCAGGGATTTGGGCTAACAGGAGGTTGCGGTTTCATCGCAAAACGCTGCGTTCGTCTTTGGAAAATCTGACCATCTTTGCGGATGTACTTGAGGTGGCGGGTAAAGTCTTCATCCACTTCCAAGGCCCAAGTTTCTCCAGGCTGGATCTTTCCACTTTCCCAGAGGGCCGCATCCATCTTCAGCAGATACGCATTCCGCACCTCATCCCCCATGCTGCCATCCAGCATCCGCTCAAAGAAGTTGTAAAAACGGACCTGTTCAGGCTTTGGAAAACGCTGAAAACCCGGCAGCAACACGCCCTCTTGACGCGTCACACCATCCGCCGCCGTAATGACAATGCGCGCATCATAATCATGATGTGAAGGAATGGTCGAAAACATGTTCCAGTTTTGCTGACTCCCGGTCAGCACCTCATAGGCATTCGACATCCCGAAAGGAAGAAGATCAGGACGATTCCCTTCTGGCAAAATACTCACCAGCAGCTTCAAAGCATGGCAGGAGGCAAAGACAACGATCAAGACCGCCAAAAAAGGCCGCAGCCTCTTGGACACAGTCTCTTCAGGGATGGTCTGGCCAGCAGTGGGAGGTAAAGAAGACACGCGATAGTTAGATAAGTCCGTAAATTTAGCTCAGGTCAAGATCAGGCTTTGTTAACCAAGGTACATCCCGACACGGAGTAGGACAAGATGAGCAAAAAATAACCTGCTATGGAAGTTGCAAACCATTCCCCATTTGTGCTAAAAAAGCTATCACCCGAAAAATCAACAAAATAAGTTAGAATATCATTCTGCTAGGCGTTGATCAGAAGGCACTCCCGGCCATCACAGTCAGTTCAATCGTGAAGATTAACCCGTACTCATCAATGGAAAGGTACATCCTATGTCTGGGCAAAGTGCTAACGAACCCTGTCACCTACGTTGCAGATGGAATGGCAAAGAAATGTGTGTCCGCCGCCTGCTGACGCCTGAAGCCATCGCCGAACACCACCTCAGTCTTGGCGTGGCTTGTGGGCTGAGGCATGTTTATTTTCCTAATAACCTCCCCCCCTGTGTCCATAATAATGGTGAGATCGACTGGGAATATGCCGAAACAGAAATGAACGAAGAAGAGGCGGTTTTGGCCTAACAAGTCTAAAGGACTAGGCAAGATCATGAGCCATGACGATTGGCTCCCTTCGTCTGGATTTTTTTTAGACGAGTTCAAATTAACGTGGACGCTCGGGTGGCTACGGGTGAATGGATGGGCTAGTCTCTTCTATGAACCATTTCACTCGATTAGGATTCCTCGTCGCTTTGGCTAGCCTAAAGCTCACCACACTGGGGCAGGAGTCTCCGCCGGAGGCCATCAAACCAACTCAGGGCAATGTGCCTTATGGGAAACATGAGCGACAGGTCTTGGACTTTTATCAGGCCAAGTCAGAGCAAGCGACTCCCCTGATGTTTTTTGTTCATGGCGGCGGCTGGATGAATGGTGACAAGGCCAATCCTGACTTCCTAGCCAAGTGTCTCGAGTCCGGTATTTCCGTCGTATCCATCAATTACCGACTCATCCCTGATGTCACGGAAGACAAGAGCCAGCCTGCCGTCAAAGCCTGTCTGGACGATGCCGCCAGAGCCTTGCAGTTTGTCCGCAGTCAAGCAGCCGAGTGGCACCTGGATAAAACTCGGATCGCGGGATGTGGTGGCTCAGCCGGTGGATTCACCAGCCTCTGGCTAGCCTTTCATGATGAGATAGCGGATAGCCAAAGTGCAGATCCAATCTCACGAGAATCCACCCGCCTCTGCGCGGCCCTTTGTTTTGTACCACAAACTTCGTTAGACCCACGCCAGATGAAAGACTGGATTCCTAACAATGAATACGGTCACCACGCGTTCACGCTCCCCAGTTATCAAGACTTTCTGGATAAGCGGGATTCGCTCATGCCCTGGATTGAGCAATTCTCACCCTATGCTTTAGCCACGTCTGACGATCCTCCGGTTTACCTTTTTTATGACTCCGTCCCTGCCCTGGGTCAGCCCTACAAAGACCCACCCCATTCGGCCAATTTCGGCGCAGGCTTGGTCGAGAAACTGAAAGCCGTAGGCATCGACTATGAATTCAACTTCACAGGTGCCGCAGACGTGAAGCATCCTGACATCTTTGGATTCCTTTTAGAGAAGCTCAAAGCCTCCAGAAAATCGTCATAAAGATGGAGCGTAGGCCACCGTTCCAGCTTGTAGAAAATCGGTATTCAGGGCATTGTAGATTGGTTTCCAAAAGAGTGTCCGATTGAAAAAGCGGACGCGGCAGGATGAATGGCTGGGCATGAGTGTCGGTTGCTATCTTGATGATAACAACCAAGCGAAAACGCAGTCAGTCGTCCCGCCCAGCCGCCGCTTTTGGACCATGTTTTGGGAAACCCATCTGTAAGCAACCCTAGCCCCTATTTCATCATCATGAAGAGTCCCGTTGGTAGCCACAAGCGTCTGGAAAAAGTTCAGCTGGATCAGGGATTGATTGCCTTTCGTTGCCCAGAATCAGGAGGCTACTGGATTCCGGCTGAGAACTATTGGAAATGGAGCACTTCACGCACAGAGGCAGACCTGGAAGAGTCCACTGAACCCTCCTCCGTGCCCATCAGTGAATACGATGAATCGGTCAAACTCTGCCCTGAGTCAGGCACCGTCATGTCCCGCTTCCGCGTGGGCCATGGTCAATCTTTTCGGGTGGACCGCTCCACCACCGGAGGCATCTGGCTGGATGGCGGCGAATGGGAAGCCCTGAAAGCAGAACACCTGCATCGTACCATTCATCTCATTTTCACGTCGCCCTGGCAAAAAGCCGTGCGTGATCAGGAGCGTGACGAAAGCTACCATGCCCTGCTGGTGCACCGACTTGGGGAAGATCTTTTCACACGTTTGGATGCCTTAAAAAAGGAACTGTCACACCATCCTGAGCGAGCTGCCGCCTTGGCTTATTTGAACTCATCTCCCAAAGGGCTGCTTTCCGCAGATGCCGCCATCTAAGTCCTAGAAACGAGATTCAACCTCCGCGTATGCCGACCATCAATGAAGACCGCATGTATGAAAGTGTGTTGCGCATGGTCGTCTGGGGAGAGTCTAAGCAGGACGTTTTTCAAAGACTGACCATCAATGGCTACGAAGGAGAAATAGCTCAACGGCTGTATGCGCGGGCTTGCGCAGAACGCGTCGCCTCCATCCGCATGACCAGCCTGAAAAAGCTGGGCCTTGGTTTGGCCTTCATCGTGGCTGGCATCGCTGTCCTTGCCGGCTTTTGGTTTGGGTTCGGCGGTATCACTCGCTATCTCCTGCTGCTTACACTGGGCACAGTGGCCTTTGGCCTGTGGCGCTTTATCGATGGCCTGTGTGGCCTCATGCTGGCCCGGCAAAAGGAAGGCTCGTTGGCAGATTCAGAGTAAACCAAAGGCAAGGTTAATCATTCACTTGCTGCATCCCTTCACGTTACAATTCGGATCGTCGTTTCCAGCATGGCGGCTACCCCTTGAATTCTAAAGATGGTTAGCCGATCTAGGGTAACCGCGCGTTAAAAGCACTGACCTGAATAGCGGCCTAACAATAGATCGATCAGCCATGTCTATTTTCCCCAAGAAGCACTTCCGCTGGGTCGAGTCCAAGTCTTTTGCAAAAGACCGGAGACGTCAGGAAATCGCAGCCCTGCTTTGGTGGCATCGCCCCGTGGCCATCTTAATAACGATGACCACACTTCTACTCGCCTGGGGGATGGGACATCTCGATCCAACCAAGACGCCACCGCCTTGGTATTTTATATTGCCTGCAACACCGATTGCAGCGGTATGCTTTGTGTATGGCCTACCCTGGCTCAATTCTTTGTGCCCATCCGAAGTCCGTTTCTTTGATAAAAAACTGATGCGTGGTCAGGGTAATCACCATGATCACGCCAAGTACACCGACATTCAGTCTTTCTCATGGAAGCGTGTGGATGGATGGCTGGTCTTGCACCTCGACCTAAAAAAACGCGTGCTGCAACTGCACGTGCCTGACGAAATCTCAGCCGAAGACCTAGCCGTGTTTCTGACTCAAAAACAGGTGCCCTACCTCGCTGAATCCGACCCATCGTCTCTTGAAGGGATTTTCCGCCAAGACGCGGCCCTTCTTGACTCCCCGCCTGTCCCCGGCAAGATGAGCGGCCCATGACTGATGCCATTTCCAATGTCCTTGCCGAACGTTACGCCACCCCCGCCATGCGCGCCCTCTGGTCGGGCGAGGGCAAAGTGAAGCTGGAGAGGGATTACTGGATCGCCGTTCTTAAAGGTCAGCGTGATCTCGGCATCCCGGTGCCAGATGGCGTCATCGAAAGCTACGAAAAGGTGAAGGATCAGGTCAATTTGGCCTCCATCATGGAGCGCGAGCGCGTCACCCGGCACGATGTGAAAGCCCGCATTGAGGAGTTTTGTGACCTCGCAGGGTATGAGCACATTCACAAAGGCATGACCAGCCGCGACTTGACGGAAAATGTGGAGCAGCTCCAGGTCTTCCGCGCCCTCCTGGAAGTGCGTAAAAAGAGCATCGCCGCGCTTTCCGGTTTCGCCAAACGCGCCGCACAATGCCGCGACATCCCGATGACCGCCCGCACCCACAATGTGGCCGCGCAGGTGACCACGCTGGGCAAACGCATCGCCATGTTTGGTGAGGAAATGCTGCTCGGGGTCGAGGCCCTGAATGCGCTCATTGCCAGCTATCCCGCCCGTGGTTTGAAAGGGGCCGTCGGCACTCGGCTGGACCAGATCACCCTTTTCAATGGAGATGCCTCTAAGGCCCGCGCTCTGGAAGATCGCATCCTTCATCACCTCGGCATCCATGCCTCGCTTGATGCCGTCGGTCAGGTGTATCCCCGCAGCCTGGATCTCCAGGTTGTCTCCACCCTGACCCACGTCGCCAGCGGTGCTGGCAGCTTTGCTAAGACCCTCCGCCTCATGGCAGGCCATGAACTCGCCAGCGAAGGATTCGCCAAAGGCCAGGTCGGCAGTTCCGCGATGCCTCACAAAATGAACAGCCGCTCTTGCGAGCGTATCAATGGCTTCCATGTCATCCTGAAAGGCTACCTAGCCATGGCCGCTGGACTGGCAGGAGATCAGTGGAATGAAGGGGATGTCTCATGCTCCGTCGTCCGCCGCGTCATGTTGCCAGATGCTTTCCTGGCCATGGATGGCCTGCTGGAAACACTGCTCACCGTGCTGAACCAGATGGAGGTTTTCGAAGCCGTCGTCGAACAGGAGCTCATGCGTTACCTGCCCTTCCTACTCACCACCACGGTGCTCATGGAAGCCGTCAAAGCAGGTGCCGGGCGCGAAGCCGCGCACGAAGCCATCAAAGAACATGCCGTCGCTGTCGCCCGTGACATGCGCACTGGCAAGGTCAGCCATAATGACCTGCTGGCCCGCCTCGCGTCGGATGAGCGTCTTGGTTTGAAAGCAGATGCCCTCAATGCCGTCGTAGAGCATGGCAAAGCCAATTCGGGCGATGCCCCTGAGCAGGTGGATCACTTCGTGGCCCGCGTCGCTGCACTCACGGCCCAGCACCCCGATGCGGCCGCCTATGAACCCGGCAGCATTCTGTAAAAGGAACCTTCCTTATTCTTCATCGAAATCTGATAGGACCTAGGTACCCCTAGGTCCTATTTTTTGAGCCACTCAAACTCACAGCAGCTCCATTAGATGCACTATCCGGCTCTAAAATTGCCAGATACGGGTCTCAGTTGACGCAGCACCTCATCACGCTGTAACCTTTGCCAATGAAAGATCAACCGCTGCGCACCTCCGTCATCGGCAGTTACCCTTTTCCTAGCTGGCTGGAGTTTTCTGCTCAGCATTTGGATCAGTTTGGCAGTGCCGATCTAGCCGAAATGCAGGATGATGCAACAACGGTCGCCATTCAGGATCAAATCGCCTCTGGGCTGGATGTGATCACAGATGGTGAGCAAACGCGGTTCGATTTCAATCTGTCGTTTTATGGCTTCATCGAGGGCATCGCCCTGGAGCCAGCCAGCCCGCGCCGCTTTGGCCCACCAGCCCACGACCAGCGTGGTAAACACGAGATCGTAGGCCAGCTCTGTGCTCCACGTGGTCTCGGT
>JAOZVT010000711.1 GCA_025869455.1 Prosthecobacter sp. | reverse complement strand
GTCGCCGTAGATCCTACCCCTCGCCTGCGTGGTACCTCCCTTGCTGATTACGGCTGGCTTCAACTGAACCCCCTGCTCGGCAAGGTAAATGTGGGAGAATATGTTTCCATCATTCAGCATCCTGGGGGTCAACCCAAACAGCTCGCCATTCGGGAGAACCAATTGGTTGAGATTGAAGAAAATGGCATCCACTTAGTTTATCTTTCAGACACCGCTCCTGGTGCCTCCGGTGCCCCTGTCTTCAATGACTCATGGCAAGTCGTTGGGCTGCATCACAGTGGCGTTCCAAAGAAAGACGCAAAAGGCAACTGGCTAGGAAAAGATGGCAAACCCCTGCCTCAAAATGCCACCGAGGACCAGGTACACTGGATTGCCAATGAAGGCATCCGCGTCAGCAGCATCGTTCATCAAATCACTAAACAAGCCCCCAAGGGTGCCTTATTGAACGAATTCCTAGCCTGCACAAAAAATGAAAACAGCGGAGCTGAGGCAACGCACGACTCCTTTCATCCTCAGAACGGCACTCCTCTGGATCATGCTGGCTCGGTTACCCCTTTCTCACGCATGACGCCCGATGGGATGCTGATGACCGTCCCCGTCTCCTTCAAGGTTCAGTGGTTAGGCATGGCCTTACCTGCAGCGGCAGCCGTTCCGCCCATTCCTCAGCCTATCATACAGCCGCAGAATCTGGCCAATCCAGACATGGACGTGGACGAAAAAAAGATTTTGGACCCGGACATCAGTAACCGCGACAGCAAAGGCTACGACCCCGACTTCCTGAGCATCCGCATCCCCATGCCCACGCTGACAGCGGCAGCCATGAAACTTGTCTCCAGACGCCTGGATAAGACGGGTAAAAACAACCACATCCTGACTTACTATCACTACTCAGTCGTGATGAATTCCAAACGGCGTCTGTGCTTTTTTACCGCCAGCAATTACGACGCTCAGAAAAAATACCGAGGGCAATTGTCCAGAAAAAAACTCGGGCAAGACAAATGGGATCTCGATGAACGGATCCTTGCCGAACACCAAATCCAGAAAAGTGAAATGTATGACGGCACCGACTACGACCTCGGACACATCGTACGCAGAGAAGACAATTATTGGGGAGAGACGGAAGAAGAGGCTGTCTATGCAAACTGGGACACCTTCTTTTATACCAACTGCACCCCTCAAGACTTAGCCTTCAACCGCAGCGGCAGCCGTGACGCCGAGGGGGAAGGAGGCGGCATCTGGGGAGCTTTGGAAATGGAAATCGCGAAACAGCTAAAAAAGCAAGATGATCGGCTTAGCCAGTTTGCGGGACCCGTCTTCTCCAAGAGCGACAAAATGTTCCGTCAAGTAATCCCCGTACCCAAGCAGTACTGGAAAGTCGTGGTGGCAGTGCATAACAACAAGCTTCAGTCCTGGGGCTTTATCCTTAGCCAAGAAAAACTCATCAAGGACATCGAAGCCACGATCACCGTGGGAGAGGCTTTCAAACCCTATCATGTGCCCTTAGCAAAAATCGAGGCCATAACCGACGTTCGTTTTCCAAAGGTCGTCAAAGACGCCGATGTCAAGAAAGGCAAAACAGGAGCCGCTGCTGAAGAACGCCTGGAGAACCTAGAAAAATTTCTCTTCTAAGCCCTCAAGGCAAACCACAGCGGCACCTATCTCACTTCCCCCTTCAATAACCCACTCATTAAGAAAGACCGTCATGGCAAAACCAGTGCTCGACACCAAGCTCCGCAAAGAATACACAGACCTCTTTAAGACCTGCAAAATCAAAGCCGGGAAAGAAGCCGCTGCGGCCAAGATCGTAAAAAATATCCAGGCCAATCAATCCCGTTACGAAAATGTGGCGGCCAGCACCGGTGTCCCTTGGCAGGTCATCGCGGTGATTCATAGCATGGAGGCAGACCTGAATTTCAAGAAGCACCTCCACAATGGTGATCCCTTGACTGCAAAGACAGTCCAGGTGCCGAAGGGACGGCCCATTCATGGCAATCCGCCCTTCACCTGGGAAGAAAGCGCTTCAGATGCCCTAGCTTACGACGGACTAACCACGTGGAAGGACTGGACCCTCTCTGGCACTCTCTATAAGATCGAAGGTTTCAACGGCTGGGGCTCCCGCAGTCATGGCATCAACACCCCTTATCTCTGGTCCTTTTCCCAACATTACACAAAAGGCAAGTATGTAGCCGACGGGAAATGGAGTGCGACTGCTGTCTCTGCCCAATGTGGAGCTGCCCTGCTGCTCAAATCTCTGGGATACGATGGGGTGACAACTGAATCCGCCGCCCATGCTGAAATAGAGATGATGGAAACGACCAGCCCTGCCTTTTACCCTGGGTATGTTCTTAAAAGTGGATTGTTAGACTCTCCCCACGTCCTCCTTCTCCAAAAACAACTGAATGCGCGGGGGGTAGGCCCTGTAGCTGAAGATGGTGATTTTGGACCCAATACCAAAAATGCAGTGATGGCTTTCCAAGCTCAATCCAAAGATGCCTCTGGGAATGCCCTCATCATCGATGGAGAAGTAGGAGCCCTAACCTGGGCGGCCCTTTTTGGTACGGCAACAGTTCCCTCAGCAGGGACGAAAGAGGTGCCAACACAACTGCTAGCCAAGGTCCTTGCAGTCGCCAAAAGTCAACTCGGCGTCACAGAAGATCCTGCCGGCAGCAACGCTGGTGCTGAAGTCGAGGCCTACCTCAAAAGCACAGGTCTCTCCAAAGGGTATCCCTGGTGCATGGCTTTCGTTTATTGGTGTTTCAATCAAGCCTCAGCGGAGCTCAAGATTCCAAACCCCTGTGTCAAAACCGCAGGTGTTCATGATCATTGGAATCGGGCTGAGAGTAATGGAGCTTACCGCCTGCGCTGCCATGATGCCGTGGCCAATCCTGCCATGGTTTTCCCCGGCATGATTTTCACCATCGATACAGGCGGAGGCAAAGGCCACACTGGCTTTGTCACGGCGGTCAATGGTGGCAGTATTGAGACCATCGAAGGTAATACCAACACAGCTCAGGGCAGAGAAGGCATTGCCGTCATGAAACACACGCGCAAGATCAACGCGATCAATCTTGGCTTTGTGGACTATTCCAAATTCTAAAACTTCAGCTTCCCTGCATCCCTCTCTTGCTTGCGTCCTCTTTCATTGAGAGGCCGCAAGTCCATTCACTCTGCGCAGTCTGGGCATTGGCCGAAGAATTCCAGCTCGTGATACAGCTTTTTGAAGCCGGATTTTTTGGCGATCTGTTTTTCCAGCGCCTGCACCGGACAGGAGATATCTAATTTCTCGATCCGACCGCAATCATTGCAGATCAGGTAGTCGCTATGCTCCCCTGGGAGGATCATGGTGTAATAGGCGGAACGATCGTGCAGGCCTAACCGGCGGATGAGGGTACGCTCCTCCAATTTCATCAAAAGGCGATAAACCGTGGCTTTGTCTGCGCCACTGCCCAAGTCTTTCGATTCAGCGATATCCGCCAGAGTCAGAGGCTGACAGGCGGCGATCAGGATGGAAAGAACGTCCTCCAGTGCCTTCGTGCGGCGCAGACCGGCCCCACGGGCGCGCTCCATGGACTCTCTGAGCAGCTTTTCAGGTTCGGGACGGACACAGCCGTCGTGGTGGTGGTGGTGATGTTTACTCACAGGTCCTTTATTTGCCTAAAACCTACTCTTTGCAATGCAGGTTTCAATCTCCTTGGCTAGGCCTCTGAGTCTCAAGGCAGGCGGATGCCGACCCGGTAGAACACCTTCTTGGCGGTGCTGGCGGGCACGAGCGCCTGATATTGGTCACCTTCCACATGCTGAATCGTCGCGTTTTCACAGGTCGTGAAGTGAACCATGTCCGTGGACTCCTGCACCACCAGCTCAAAGGCATCGCCAAAGCTGCTCGACCATTGGAAATCAATGACAAAACTCCCCTCCTCATTCCGGCGCTGCTCCACCAATCCGCCAAAGCTAAACGTCGCAGGCGTTCCAGACGGGCTATTCAGAGCATCTCTTGGGTCGGTGCCAGCCAGGAATTCCTGCAAGAGGCTGTAACCACTGCCATCACCAGAACTCAGCGGATCTTGCCCCATGGAACCAAAGAATAGCAGTTCCCAATCATCCGGCAGCAAATTGCCATCGGTATCGGTCACACTCGCCAGAGGGATCGTGGTGAGTGTCATCGAGTACACTTCCAGAGGATGCCCTCCTGACTCCGCAGGCAGATCGTCATAAGCAAGAATGCTGAACTGGCTGCCTGGAGTCACCTGGAAATAACCAGGCAGCTCAAACGGACGCCCACGGAAGTCCTTCAGCAAGTAGGTCTGCGCCCCATCCAAGGATGTGGCATAAGTCCGCCCATCAGTGGCTGCCGAGTTGGGCACCTTTAAAGTTAGGCTCACATAAGGCCGCACCGGGGCATCGTACCGCAGAGGGTAGATGATCTGGAAGATCTGCTGCATCTGCTCCGGGGTCAGGCTGACCCGCGATTCGTATTCCTGATCCAAGGAGATGAAGCGGATGAACTGCCGCAGCACATCCACGGGTGGCTTCAGCAGGCCGGGATTGGCATCATGTTCGGTGCTGCTGACGCGATACACCTCGCGAGCCAGCAGTTTTAGCAGGTCCATGGCAGGCTCGTTTTCGTCGTTCTTCACGGCCTTTTGATAATGCGTTAACAGCTCACGCAATTTCACCGCCACGGAAAACTGAGGGTCTCCATTGGCCCGCTCTAGGCTGAGCAAGTCCGCACTGGAAACCGGGATGGGGAAGTTCGGGTCACGATCTTCATGCTGGCGAAAAGGGGTCAGGCTGAAGCTCGTGGATGAACCCACAAAACCATGCATTTGCAGCAGATCCGCCAGTCGAGCCTCCATCAGCAAAAAGACCAAGGTGTCATCCACCCCGATGGATTTGATCACAATGGGGGTGGTGACGGACCCATAAGTAGCCGTCGCCGCATTGATCCAGTTGGTCGTTTCCTGGGCACTGGTTCCACCACCATATTGAAACGAAACCTCCACCGGAATCGCATCTGGCACAGCCACCATGCCGATCAATTCACGCCCGCGCCGCTGGTCATCGACATCCGTGCGTAACGAATAATTCAGCGGTGTACTCACGATCAACAGACGCTGCTGCGCCTCCACAGGCTGGCAGGGAAAGGCGGCCACAGGCTGGTCCAGAGGTTTATCCGCCGTGCCCGTGCCCAAGAGTGCGCCATCCACTTCATGACATTCCACACTTAGCCCCAGCTTCGCATAGGAGGCACTGTTGGTGGAGCCATCCCAGGGAAGCGGTTGGATAGCTAAGTTAAGCTTAGCCTCCGTATCGGGCCGCTTATCCGTGGGAAAAACATCTTTATTTGAAGGCGAGGTGCCTGCTAGCAGTTCTTCCAGATCACTGAAGCCGTCACCATCACTATCCGCTCCGCCGTCAGGTTCCAACTCCAGTTCTAGCTCCACAAAATCGGGCACACCATCCCCATCGCTATCCTGTTTCTCTGGTGGTTTTTCAAAGGTAAACTGTGCCGTTGTCACGGGCGTGCGCTTGCCATTGGGCAGGCGTGCATAAGCCTCCACGACGCTGTCCTTGTAGAGATAAAAGGCCCCCTTGTAGAGTTGAAAAGAGGCGGTGTTTGACTTTCTGTACCACAGGTCCGAGCCAGCCGTCGCGGCTTCGATGTTGACCAGCACAGCTTCACTGAAAGCTCCTCCCGCAGGCTCCACCCTGACACCACCAGACACATCCCCCAAGACTCGGGATCGTGAATCCAGGCGTGAAAGTGAAATATCAGCCCGATACTGATTGGCCAGCGCCCCCGCTGCCCCTGTCGGCACCGGATTAAACTGGCGGGTGAAGCGATTGCCGAGCCCCTCGTTACTGCTGAGAAAGTTTTCTCCATCCGCCTGCGGAGTCGCCCCGAAAAGCATGGCGGAGGACCAATCCCCCACACTCCACTGCCCCACCAGACGGGTATTTTCCTGGAGGAAGGGACTGCCATTAAAGAAAAACACATTTCCCCAGGGAGCTTGCCCTTTGCCTAATGCAGGCAGACTCCCGCCCGAATGCGCCACATAGATGCCGCCATCCCGCGTAAACAAACGATGCGCCAGCGGCCGACCGTCGGCCCCCGTCCCAGTCAGTAGGGCAAAGGAACCATCCGCCAAAGCCACCGCCGACTGGGCCGCGCCCGGCTCCGCTGAAAGGTCCAGTGTATTCACCAAGGTAAAGCCCCCGGCCTGCGTGTAATCATAAACCGCCGCCGTGCCATCCAGAAAAATCATCATGACCTGATCAGTCACCGCCCCCTTTAGACGCAACATTTGCGCCACAGGTTTCGCCGCCTGGAGCTGGGCGACGGGTAAAAAACTCTGCTCATTCACCGCCAGTCTAAACACCTGAAGGATGGCAGTGCCGGGCAAATAAAACATCACATCACTCTGGGCCACATCGAACTGACCATACAGCATGCGGCTACCCGGCAGCACACCCGAGGCCGTCACCGTATTGCCATAAACACCGTTCACATCCACCGTTTGCAGATTCACCTTGGTATTCAGCCCCAGTTCCAGGTAGGCCAGTTTCACACTCCCATTGCGGGAAGTTTGCACCGGATTCCACCCGCCCACAGTCCCCTCCACCGTACCTTCGCCCGCTGTTTCAAAACTGC
>JAOZVT010000710.1 GCA_025869455.1 Prosthecobacter sp. | reverse complement strand
CTTGCTGACTTCCATGCCTTCCCTTCCCCGTGTCTCCAGATTCCTCCTGCCGCTGCTCAGTGGTGGGGCGTTATCGTTTGCTTATCCGGGTTGGAATTTGGAAATCACCGCCTGGCTCTGGCTCTTCCCGCTGCTGATTCTCCTGTGGCCGCTTTCTGAAGATTCGCCTAACCAAAAGCGCTCTCCTTTTTTCACCGGCTATCTGGCAGGCTTGGCTTTTTGGATTCCTAACCTCTCCTGGCTACGCCATTCCTCGCGAGTGATCGTCGGTGCGCGAGATGATACATGGATCGGCTGGGAGCCCGAACTCATGGGGGCCGGTGCGGTGTTGGGATTATCTCTTTACTGCGCGCTGTACTTTGGCCTCTGGGCCTGGATCATTGCTCGATTTGCCAAACCGAATGCGCAGACATTGGCCACGAGCGGTTGGCAGGCCAGCACGCTGCATTCACTGCGTTGCTCCTTCATTGCCGGGGCCGCGTGGGTAGGGCTGGAATGGGTGCGTGGCATTCTTTTCACGGGTTTTGGCTGGGACGGGCTAGGCGTGGCGCTGCATCAGAATCAGGTGGTGATTCAGATCGCCGATGTGGTGGGCGTGACGGGGCTTTCTTTCCTGCCCGTTTTTGTGGCCTGCACCGCCTGGAACACCCTGACCCGCGTCGTCTCCGTTTATCATGGTCGTGGTCAGTGCCGATCACGTTTAGACTTCACCGTGGCCATGATGGTGCTGCTAGGCACAGCGGGTTATGGAATGCTCAAGCTGACGGGGCCAGAGCAGGAAATGATCACCGTACGCACAGTTCTGGTACAACCCAATGTGGCCCAGGTGGATGCGTGGTCTGGTGACTTGGGGCCGGAGATTTACAGTTACTTGAATGACTTCACTCGCTTCTACGGCGAGACACGAAACGGGGTCAGCCAAACGGATTTAGTCATCTGGCCCGAGAGTGCCTTACCCGTGCATTTGTATGGCCTTCAGGAACACGTTCCTTATTTCAATGAATTGTTAGGCACAGGAGACTTCAGTCTGCTCACGGGTACAGAGATTCATGAAGGAGGGCCGCTAGGGCACGTCTCCGCCGTGCTTTTCCATGGCTCTTATGATGAACGCCAGATCTATCACAAGATCCATCTGGTCCCCTTTGGTGAGTTCCTTCCATTTCGTAACATCCCTCCGTTTTCATTCCTTCAAGGCGTGCTCCCAGGAGACTTTGCTCCAGGGGAAAAAGCTGAACCCCTGCTGCTAGCGAAACCCAAGGTACAGATCATTCCCCTGATCTGTTTTGAAGATACCGTGGGGCGTCTTGCCAGAAAGTTTGTTCGGCCAGAGCCGCAAATGATTGTCAATATCACCAACGACGGCTGGTTTTTACAAAGCGCGGAGACGGAGATCCATCTGGCCAATGCCAAATTCCGCGCCATCGAACTGAGACGCCCCATGGTCCGGGCTGCCAATACCGGGGTGAGCTGCTTCATTGACACGAACGGGCACGTTTTTTCCATAATAGCGGATCCAGTAACGGGCAGCACCTTCATCCGAGGTTGCCAGCCGGATGAAGTCAAAATCCCCAAGCTGCCTGAGATGACGGTGTATGCCCGTTATGGCGATGTCTTTTCCATCGCCATGATCTTCTTCACGCTGGCTTTCATCGCGCCCCAGTTCAGAAAAATAAGCCAACCATCCTAATGGTTAGGCAACTGGAGAACACCTGCTCCAACTTGGGAGGCCGGTGCTCCGGTGGCCTGGGCATTATTGGTGATGACCTGGGCCACATCTTTAGAAGCGTAACCCCAGCTTAACATGGCTGAAATGGCACCGCTGGTGATGGCCGTGGCCTGGGACGTACCACTGCTAACAACGGTACGATTGTCACTGTAAGCGGAGACGATACCGACCCCTGGAGCGGAAATGGTGAGTGTTTCGCCTGAGTTCGAAAAGTAAGCCTGATTTCCATTGGCATCCACCGCAGCCACGCTAATGACCCCTTCATATCCAGCAGGATAAGCCAAGGAGGTTTGCTGCTCGTTCCCAGCTGCTGCGACAACGATGACACCATGATCTTGAGCATACTCCACCGCACGCCGAAGGATGTCAGAATCGCCCGTGGTGCCGAGACTGATATTGATCACGACCGCGCCTTCATCCACCGCCCGCATGATGCCTTGTGCCACCAGGGCGGTATTGCTCTCGCCATTGGTATCCGCCACACGGATGTCGAGGATCTGCGAATAAGGTGCCACGCCGCCATCCAGCGGATCATTTCCGGCAATGAGGGAGGCCATAGCCGTGCCGTGACCATTGGGAGTCTGCCCATCATTCACCAAATCATAATGAGTGACTCGGGAGCTTTCCAAGACTGGATGGTCTGTAACACCCGTATCTAGGACAGCCACTTTGGAGCCCCTTCCCCAGTCGGTACGATCTCCTGTGGCACCGATGGCATCCAGGCCACTGCTGCCATAGGGCACCGCCCCACCTGCATTGGCAGAGTCCACCTGACTGGTATCGGGCAGTCCAGGCACCCAGGCCAGGTAGTTCAGGCCAATGTTCTGCAAATCACCCGCGTTTTGCCGCAGTTCACGCGCCATCGCATCGGCATCCGTGTAGCGAACGCGCGAGGTCAGCAGACGCGGATCATCATGCAGAATCTGAAATCCCTGGCGTGCCGCTCTCTCGCGAAAGGCTTTCAGGGCTTCGGCTGATTTAAATGTCAGTAAAAGTTCGTTAGCCTTCACCCCCGGTGCCGCATTCAGCTTTCGCAGTCGTGCCGCCAATTCATCAATCGTATGCGCCGCCATGGCCGCTGCCTGATCGAGCGCCGCATTCACCATGTCCTGATTAGGGAGCGCGGGATTGAAGATCGTCCCCCAAGCTAGAAGTGCTTTGCCCTGGCCCGGTACATCCGTCGTCTGCACAGCTAGCCAGCCCAGAGTGCCCATTGAAAACAGGCAAATCAGAACGCTAAATATGAGGATGCCTTTGAACCAGGAATTCATGCGATGTGAGGTAAGACCCCGCAGAGAGGACTTTGTTTCATCTTATTCTAGTCGAATTTCCACAAAGCTCGTCTCAAAAAAGCCAAACCAGAGATGGAAAGTGCATCACGGAAGCTGTCCGGCCCCGAATTGAAGCTTGTCTCCTGGCACAGTGCTTTCTACCCTGACGACCATGTCGCAGCAAAAGGAAGCTTGGGGATCACGTCTGGGAGTCATCATGGCCGTCGCAGGCAGTGCCGTGGGTTTGGGGAACTTTTTACGTTTCCCAGGTCAGGCTGCGCAATATGGCGGCGGGGCCTTCATGCTGGCCTACGCCATCAGTTTCCTTATCATTGGCCTACCCATCGGCTGGGCGGAATGGGCCATGGGCCGCTATGCAGGGCAGCGCGGGTTTAATTCAGCGGCGGGTGTCTTCCATTGTCTGGTCAAACAAACGTGGAGCAAATATCTCGGGGTCTTGGGGGCCATCATCCCGGTGGTGATCTTCATGTATTACGTGATCATTGAGGCATGGACTCTGGGCTACACGGTCCGCTTTATCCGCGCCATTTTTGACCCCGCTTTACGCTTTCACGACGTTGCGGCCACGGGTTCCTTTTTTGATACGTTCGTCGGGGCAGCCGCTGATGGCTCCGCTTTCACCTTTAGCTTGGATACCATGTTACCCTGGTTGCTGATCGTCTTTGCCTTGAATCTTTGGCTGATCTATCGCGGCATTTCACGTGGCATTGAAAAGGCCTGTCAGGTCGGCATGCCAGTGCTGATCGTGCTGGCGGTGGTGGTGCTGGTCCGAGTCCTTACCCTGGGCACCCCCGATGCAGCCAAGCCTGAAAACAACGTCCAAAACGGACTCGGCTACATGTGGAACCCCTCCAAGGTGAAGGTGATCGAAACCAACGACGGCCAAGAAAGCGTCATCAAAGAATACGTCGGCCCGATCGCCATGGCCCAAGCCAGCGCCGATGTGGAAGGCAAAGCTAACCAAAAAGTCATCGAGCTCTCGGCCTGGCAGCAACTGCAAAATCCAGACGTCTGGTTAGCCGCAGCCAGTCAGATTTTCTTTTCCCTTTCCGTGGGTTTTGGCGTCATCCTGGTCTATGCCAGCTACATGAGGCGCGGGCAGGATGTGGCGCTGAGTGGACTGACGGCCAGCAGCACCAATGAACTGTGTGAAGTGGGCCTGGGAGGCCTCATTACCCTGCCCGCAGGCGTGGCTTATCTAGGGGTCATGGGTGTGGCAGGTAAAGGCACCTTTGGGCTGGGATTCAATGTGCTGCCGCTGGTGTTCAGTGAAATGCCCATGGGCAGTCTCTTTGGCGCATTTTTCTTCCTGGTGCTGTTTTTAGCAGCGGTCACCAGTTCACTTTCGATGCTGCAACCCGGCATCGCTTTACTGGAAGAATCTCTTCAGATCAAACGCCATGCCTCGGTCACCATCCTGGCGCTCGTCACGGCCTTCGGCACGGGTTTTGCCGCATATTTCACCAAGGATCTGAAGGCCCTCGATACTCTGGATTTCTGGGTGGGCACCTTCTTGATCTTCGTCCTGGCCACCGCCCAAATCATACTTTTTGGCTGGGTCTTCGGGCTGGAAAAAGGCTGGAAGGAACTCCATGACGGAGCCTCCATTCGCATCCCGCGCTTCTTTAAACCCGTCTTCAAATACGTCTGCCCAGCCTTCCTGCTGGTCATCTTCACCATGTGGGTGGCCAAGAACATCTTTGGCTTTGATTTCGCCAAAGGTTCAGGCGGCGTCAGCAGTTATGTGAAGGCACTCTTTGTGGAGCATGATCTGGTTTCCTGGCTCAGCATCGCACTCATCGTCGGCATGGGACTGGCCCTGGCCATGCTGATTTCCATCTCCCCGACTTACAAAACCAAACCCACCGAACAACCATGACCACCAGCGGACTTCTTATCATGATCAGCTCCGTCACCACGGTCGTTTGCCTGTGGTCCTGGTGCATTTACAAGGTGCTCTCTCAGCCTGCTGAAACGGAGCACCTTCAGCCCGTGGAACTGCACACGCCTGACATGGATCAGCCGGAGTGATTCACGGTTTCTGGCCGAACCACACACTCATGGCCTGACCAGAGTAGCCCGTCATTTCCAGGTAACCTTGACCTTTGACTTCTCGGCCCTGGATCGTTCCTGAATAGTCCACAGCCCCTTCCCAATAACCCAAGCCAGGAGTGGCCTCTGAGCGAAACTCTTGGTTAGGTAAGACCGCTTGACTGGTCAATACAATGCCCTGTGAAGGCACTTTGATCTGCCACTGAATCGGATACGCCGCGCCATTCGGTGACTTCCAGATTTCCCCAGGCAGCAGCGTAAAATCCCCGGCTTTTAGAGCCTCCGTACTGCCATCTGGCCGGATCAAGGTGCCAGCACTGGAGTCCTTGTCCGAATCACCTCGCAGTTGGAAAAGCATCAGCTCGCTACCATCACTCAACTGTCCACTGAACCAGTCCCAACCCACGGTTCCTTTCTCCAAGAAACTCGTGCCGAATTCATGATCCATCCAGCTTTGTCCCGTCACCTCAAAGGTTTCCTCACCGATACGCACCGTGCCCTGTGACGGCATGCGCGTGAGTGAGTAATAGTGGCTGGCATTCCCCGCCGTTACCCCCTTTTGACTGATGCCATCGGATCCATGGATGACCACGGGTTTGCCTGCGTCTAGGGACAGTTGAAGCGCAAAGTCGCGGTCGGCTGCCTGAAGAACAAACGCACCTGCGGGATTGACTTTTTCCGGAGGACTGATCGTGCAAAACCAGTCTTCATTCCACACGCGTTTTTCTGTCGCTCCAGCAATCCCTGGTCCCGCACGATTGAGACGATCCGCATGGTGATACTCCGTCGCTTGAACATCGGTGATGGCAAAGTGAGCCATCCAAACATCACGCAGTGCCCAGGGAGATTTCACGACGGGTTGCATCTCGGCACCGATTCGAAAAAACGTGAGTTGATAGCCAAAGCGTCGTCCCTTTTGCGTCTGCAAGTTTCCGGTAAAATACCACCACTCAATCTTATGTTCAAGATGTTGCCCGTGATCCCGTGGAAACTCATACGTGTATCCCGGCAAAGCAGGCTTCCATGTCTGAGATACTGCGGGCGATGAAGGCGGCTCCTGCCCTTGCGCTAGGCTGCATAAACCAAAAATAGTTAGGCCAATAAAACCACCCACCACACTCCGCCGTGCAGGCCATAGTCCCGCCAGCATGGTGCCCAAAATGGTCAACAAAGTGGCTCCCCTCAAAAATAACCAAGGCGTGTAAAACTGAATGCTCCAACCAAAACTCTGCGGGTTGATCACATGGATCAGCACCAGAGAAAGAATCAACCCAACCAAGAGACCGAGCCCCTGACTCACGGCACCTAGGATGCCAGATTCAATCATGATCGTACGCCGAATCTGCGAAGCCTCCGCCCCAGCAATGCGCAGCAGTCGAATCTCATCCTTTCGCTCCAACACCAGCGTCATCATGGTGGCCGCCACGCCTGCCATGGCCACGAGTATGGCGATAAGCTCCAGCGCCCAAGTGATCGCAAAAGTGCTGTCAAAGATGCGCAGCACCTCTTCACGCAAACCTGTATTGGTAAAAATGGCGACGAAGCCCCTGCCATCCAGCTTCTTGACTAACTCGGTCTTCACCACCTCAGCATCCATGCCGGGCTTCAAATAGATAGCGACA
>JAOZVT010000709.1 GCA_025869455.1 Prosthecobacter sp. | reverse complement strand
TAGCCAATCTTATTGCCTGTCTTGATGCTCAGATAGTTTCCAGAGGTCCCCGTCGTAGGCAGGCTTGGGCTGCCGTCTAAAACAGACAATCCATCCAGAGAAAACTCCAGAGAGGCATTATCCGTGCCATCTTGCAGACCCAGAATAAGCGTTGGAGTGGACAAGAGACTTGGGTCCACATAGCCCCCTCCCGTGGCGGTCAAGGTGATCGGGCCAAACCCATTCGGGTAGAGGCGATTCTTGGGACTCAGATACTCGGGGCAATTCCAGGTCGGAGAGCCTGTGATGGTATTGTCTTCCAAGATACTGTCATCCCCAATGCTCAAGTCCAACTGGCCTAAGAGTGACCCCTTCGGCGTGGTTTTATAAAGAGCCTGGAAGACGACGATCTCACCCAAAGGCCCCACAAATTGGCTGCCTGAGATGGTCTGACCATCGGCTGTTTTACCGAGCATCTTAAGTTTCCCATCAGCAGCAACGGTGATGGACATGTAGCTATCCCCCTGGGGCAGATCATCAGCCAAGCCATCTGGTGGCATCAAGGCCACCGTGTGGTAGCCGATGTAGCCATTGGCAGGCAGAAGCTTGGACCACTTGTTACGCCAGCCACTGAATGGCAAAGTTACTACTTCAATGACGGGTAGGTCATCGACGGTCTTCTGAACCGTGGCACTCACGGAGGCGGAAGCGAAACGGTCAGCCGCAGGATTGATGGTGAAGACCAAATCCACGGGGTTCTTGCCTTTGCGAAGGACCGAAACCGACGCTGTAGGAGGATTCGTCAAGGTCGCATCCAGGTCCAAAATGCCTTTAAAGGCATAGGCTGTAGCTCCGAGCGTCACCTTACCGCTGAAGGTGCCCTTGGTTGTAGTGGTCAGGTCAAAGCGTCCACCCATGTCGTCGTTGAGATCTGGATCGCGTGGAATCCAGCCTGCGAAGACACCGACAGCCCCTTCAGGCACTGCTAATACTTCCAGAACAGGAGCTGGGTCCGTGAAGACTTTGCCTTGCTTGTTACTGATGGTAATGACCACGGGGAAGTCTCCCACCTTGGTCGGATATCCGCGAATCCAGCCCGTCTTAGCATCCAGCTTCAGTCCTGCAGGAAGACCCGATGCCACATATTTGTCTGGCGTATTGATGGCTGTGCCTCCCAGCGGCACCTGGAATTCAAAATACTCCCCTACCATGGCTGGTGGGAAATCCCAACCTGTACCAAGCACAGGGGCTTCAGTATAGACTTTCAGGTGGTAGGTACCACCTACCACCATGTTGTCAGGAGCATCTCCGGTGCCCGTCACTTCGCAGGTGTAGGTAGCGGTATCTGCCGTGGTGACTTCTTTAATGGTAAGTGTTTTGGTATTTAACCCAAGAATTCGAGCCGTTTCTTCAGCAGGAATCTCTGCTCCATTTCTCTTCCAGAGGTAATTGATCGTCACACCTTTAGGTCCCACAGCAGTAACAGTCATCGCAGCGCTCTTGGCTCCATCTTCAGCTGCCAAATCCACATTTGGATTATTGACCACCACGATCTGTCCCGTGCCTGGGGTGGAAGTCACAGGCTTCTTCACATTCACGTTCTTCGCATCCACGGAGAACTCACCAGCTAAGCCGGTGGAAATGTTATCAATGGTAAGCGTGGAGACCAAGACCGTCCCGTCCAATTCTTCGGTCACCGAAATATTGGATGTCACGCCTTTAATCGTGTTTGCCCCAAGTTTGACCACACCTTTGTTGCGCTTCCAGACAACGGAGCGGCCTGCCTGTGCACCGCCTACACGAACCGTCAAGCTGAGGGAATTACCCTCAAGCAAGGTATAGGATTCGGGTTGTTGTAAGATGCTAGGCACACCTTCCACCACCGTGATGGTGGCAGCCGCACTTGTCACCGTACCGACCACGTTGGTGATCTTCACACGGACCATCTGGCCGCTCTCACTGAGATCAACCGAGGGAATGGTAAACCGTTGGCTGGTGGCCCCATCGACATCTTCAAAACCACTGCCTGAATCACGCTGCCATTGATAGGTCAATGGAGCTGTCCCCGTCGCATTCACAATGAAGCTGGCTGGGTCTTGATTGCTGACCTGCAGGCTTGTCGGCGGATTCGTGATCACGACTGGATTGTTCACATTCAGCGCCACAAACGAACTGGTCGGGGCAGGCCCCGCTAAGTTACTAACGATAACGTTATAGTCCGCACGATCATCACTTTCCTGAACGTTGCTTATGGCCAACTGGCAGGACTCTGCCGTTGGGAATGTCACCACAAAACGTGAATCTGGAGTGATGTTGGTGCTGCCCTTTCTCCATTGGAATGAGTATGGACCTGGGCCAGATACGGCCACGGTGAAGGTGGCCGTTTGACCAGGGTTCAGCGTTGTAGATACTGGCTGCTGAACAATCGCAGGTGGATCATTCACAATCAAAGTCGCCGCTGCGCTGGTAGCAGAGAAGGCTCCATCGCCATTCGTCACGAGTACCTGATACGCAGCCTCATCGGATTCCGAGACCCCAGTCAGAGTGAAGGTGTTGCTTGTAGAACTTGAGTAAACTCCACTGCCAATATTAACAAAGTCACCACCGCCCACGCTTTTTTGCCATTGATAAACAAAGTCCGCACTGCCTGAAACTGTGACCGTGAAATTTACGGTGGTACCCACACCAGGGTTCACCGTTGCACCAGATGGACTTGTCACAATGGCCACCGGAGTGGTATTACCCGTCACTTTGATCTTTCCTTCCGTCAGGAATTTAGACGTATCCCAGACATAGGCACCTGGTAGCTTCAAATATTCACTGAGAACAATAGTCCCCCCCGCCGTAAAGGTCAGGCTGTTGATGGTTGCTAAGTCCATGATATCAAATTCAGTCCCCAAAGTCGGCACATAGCCATCAGCCAGAGAAACTAGCAGGCGCCCTGTTGGCGTCACCGAGACCGAGTTCGCTGCCAGCTTTGTGATATTGTTCGTGCCGATCATGAATTCGACCACTGAGTTAGGCCCAACCGTAAGAGCACCTCCAATGGTCAATTTTTCCTCGGCTTGGGCGGCTGTCGTCGGGTCTCCCACACGCAAGGTCGCTCTCGTCTCAACTGCGCTACCGACACCAGTAAGCTGAACGGAGCCGCCGATCCGACCAACACCACCTAATACAGCCCCTGCATTGACCGTGACTAAGCCTGAGCCAGTGGCAGAACCACTCACAACATCACTGTTCATGACTAACAGTGTTCCTTGGTTCACATAGACCCCACCCTGGAAGGTGTTGGTATTGCCAGTCAATGTAGCCACACCCGAACCTGTTTTCGTCAAAGTCAGAACATCTGATGCTGAAGCTTCTGTGATGCTACCCGTGAACCTCACACCGTAACCAGACGTGATGTTTGACTCTAAGTTCAAGTTCTGAGTCTCAGATGCTGTTGTTTGATTGTTTTGCAGGGTGATGGCACCCGTGAATTCGACCAATCCTGAAGTGACCGAATCCGCCGCACCAAGACTCATGCTACCAGCGCCCAATCGGTAATTTACATCAATCGTATTAGCAATCGTCAGTCCACTGACATTCGCACGAAGGGCCAAATTGCCATCCGCCACATCTTCCAGCCAAAGCACATCTGAATTATTAAAATCAAATACCTGACTAGCCAAGAAATAGGCTTTGTTCGCATAAGTGCCATTCTTCACTAGCACTTGAGTGCCATAACTAAACTCCCCCAATTCATCCATACGATATGAGCGAACCAGATTCATGGTGCCATCCAGCTGATCACCATTGCGGTAGGCAATTCGATATACCCCATTCCATTCTGGATGCTCCTGTTCATCTTTTACCAAAATCAATGTCCCGACATCAGCCTCGCTAAAGACGCGCCCATCGATGGTGGTATCCACTTCAACGAACGCCCCTGGGCCACCTGCGTTGCCAAACAGTCCATTGTGTAAGGCATCAAAATAACCGCCCAATCTAGTCACACTGTTTCCAGTCGTAGCCAGTTCCACTTCAATGATCAATGATTGGCTAAAAATCACTGCTGATGAGTTAACCTCTGTCACTCGGCTCACTAGATAAAAACGCTTCCCCGCCGACGCACCCGCCGTCACATCTACTCCAACCCCAAAGGCAAATTCAACCAATTGATCCATTGTTGAAGCCCGGACGAGATTCATGGTCCCCACTGGCTGTGACCCTGTGAACACCACCTTGTAAACACCATTCCTCTCAGGATTAGCAAATTCATCCTTCACCAAAATCAATGTATTTGCATCCGTTGAGGTGTATGTAACGCCATCGAGAGTACTACTTACGCCCACAAATGCCCCTGGCCCACCAACATTAGCAGCCGAACCGTTATGGGTGCTATCGAAACTGCCTCCGCTTAAGGTCAAACTCTGACTTGTTGTCGCCCGACTAACTGTAATAACTGGCGAATCAGACGGCAGTAGCTTATTGCCAGAACTGTCTCCGAGGTCAACACGACTTCCACCTAAAGCCGTATTACTACCAAGGCTCAAATTACCTGTACGAATAATTACAGGAGCTTGATCATTCGCTCCAAGAGCCGTTCCAAAGACATTGTCAGAACTGTTAATCAAAAGTGTACCTTCAGAAATAAGCCTAAAACCTCCAGTACCAGTCAACGCACCTTCCAAAATCGCGGTCTGCCCAGCATCAGGAGCAAAGAGTGCCATGCCATCTAAATTAATCGTCCCGTTCCAGGTAGTGTCATCCAAGAAAGTGAGTTTCGAATAACCTGAAGCATCTGAAAGGTATATGAATTTAACATTTCCAGCAGTAACATCTTGATAGCTGACTACAGGCACTCCGTCGGACATTACTAATCCAGTATTGCGCCCCACATTCCCAGATGACTGTACTGTCACAGGAGATCCCCATGGGGCAGAAGCTAGAGGATCAACAGAAGGCATTCCATCGGCATTATTCGCACGTACGTATTTGAGATCGCCATTTGTTACATCGTAATAGGCAACGGCTGGCGTCCCTGCTGCTGTCGTGGGTTGTCCATTCACCACCGCTAGGCTTGGGAACTGTCCCACAATATTCTCTGAATCCAATACCTGCGGCGTTCCCCATGCAGAACTGTAGGCGAGAGACGCAAGCGATATACTAGAAACAACACCATTTCCGTCACGCAAATTGTGGGTCAATCCAGCGACGTTGGTTGCGCGAGTGTAAAGAAGATCCCCTGTCGTGGCATTAAAATAAGCCACGGCGGGGAAGCCATTCACCAATTCCATGGACAAATAACTTCCCACATCAATATCATTACCCATGCTATCTGTACTTTGAATGGTAATAGGTGAACTCCAGTCCGAGCCCGTTGCCGTATTTGAAAGGATGTATTTCAAGTTTCCACCCGTTTGATCATAATAAGCGATAGCGGGGGTGCCATTTGTTGCTATTCCCCCTGAAGAAGGAATAGTAACTGTCTGATTAGTGAGGTTTTTGACAATAATGTCACCCCCAATATTGGCTACTTTCATGGAGGTACCACGTCCAACATTACCCGCTGAATCCAAAACCAAAGACTGCTCCCACCCAGCGCCGTTCACATCTTTTGCACGAACGTAACGCAGATCTCCATTAGCCACATCATAGTAAGCTATGGCTGGGATTCCCCCCACTGAAACCATGGAAGTGTATTGGCCACGATCATTTACTCTACGGCTGAACGCCACATCTCGCGTGCCATCGGTATTCAACCTCCCTACCCAATGTTGAGTAGCCCCGCCCACATTGCTGAACAAACCGCCAACGAGCAACTTGCCATCACCCTGTTCAATGAGCGCATTAACAGCATAATCAGGATTTGGCAGGAAGCTCTCATCCAGAGAACCATCCGCATTCAGAAGACCTAGATAGCTCATCGACTTCTCGGCAAGACGCGTAAACTTGCCCAATAGCGCAATCTTACCGCTAGATAACAACTTGATGTCACTAACTTCCGCATCAACGACAAGGCTAAAGCTATTATCCACATCACCATTGACATCCAAACGCGCAAGTCGGTTACGAACCCTTGTGGCGGTGCCGTTCGTCCCTAACAATGTAGAGAACAAGCCTCCCACATAAATTTTGCCATCACCCATTACCACAAGACTGCGAACATCGCTGTTGGCATTGGGATTAAAGGACTGAAGAACCCCACTCGAATTGACACGTGCAATGCGGTTTCTTGTGCTGCCTGTAATCGTGGTGAAAGCACCACCGATCAAAACACTGCCATCGGACTCACGTGCCAAAGCATAAACTGTACCATTAGCATTCGGATTGAATGCCTCTGCAGAACCTGAAGGCAGAAGGCGCGCCACACGGTTGCGCCCACTCCCACCGATGTTGGTGAATGCACCGCCAACAAGAAGGTTACCACTAGGCTCCAACAACAAGATATTAATATCACCATTAGCATTCGGATTATATGACCCCGCCAGAGACCCATCCGCATTGAGCATCGCGATATTGTTACGTGCCGTGTTCGATTGTCCGACACCACTTCCCTTCACATTCGCGAATGAACCTGCGATGATGATTGAATTGTCAGCCTGAACCACGATCGCACGCACTTCGCCATCCACAGTCACATTAAAATCTGTGTCGAGGACACCAGTCGAACTCAGTCTAGCCAAACGTGTCCTGCTAAGACCATCAAACTCCGTGAACGCTCCACCGACGATCACCTTACC
>JAOZVT010000708.1 GCA_025869455.1 Prosthecobacter sp. | reverse complement strand
CTTGCCCACGGCCTGGAAGTCGTCGGCCCGTTCTTCGACACCATGCTCGCCCATTCGTTGATCGAGCCAGATCAACGCCACGGCATGGACTTCCTGGCCGAGTCCATGCTGGCCTACACCCCCGTCCCCATCACCGCACTGATCGGCACGGAAAAGAATGATCTCTTCAGCCAAAGCACCATGGCAGATGTCGCCGAGGCAGATCCCCAGAAGATCACCAACTACGCGGCTGAAGATGCCGACGTGACCTGGCAGCTCGCCGAAAAACTCCGCCCCATGTTGCCCCAGCATGGAGCCGAACGCGTCTTCTATGACATCGAATGTCCCCTGCTCCCCGTGCTCACCCGTATGGAAAATGCAGGCGTTGCCATTGACGTACAGGCCCTGCGTGAATTTGGCCTGGAGCTGGAAAAACGCGCCAATGAAATGCACCGCCGCATTCAAGAAGCCGCAGGCGGCCCCTTCAATCTCAACAGCCCGAAGCAGCTCGGTGAAGTCCTCTTTGAAAAACTCCATCTCCTGGAAAAACCCAAAAAGACCGCCACAGGCCAATACCAGACCAACGAGCAAGTATTGCAATCCTTGTTAGGCGTCCACCCCATCATCGCCGACATCCTGGAATATCGCGAGGTGACCAAGCTGAAGAACACCTATGTGGACACCCTGCCGGGCACCGTTTCCAAAGTCACAGGCCGCGTCCATACCACCTTTCATCAACTCATGGCCGCCACCGGGCGCATGGCCTCCAGCAATCCCAACCTGCAAAACATTCCCATCCGCTCCGACTCAGGCAAAGAGATCCGCAAAGCCTTCGTCCCCGGTAAAGAAGGCTGCGTGCTGCTCAGCGCAGATTACAGCCAAGTGGAACTCCGCGTCATGGCCGCACTGAGCGATGACAAGGCCATGATCGAAGCCTTCCAAAACGGCCTGGACATTCACCAAGCCACCGCCGCCCGCGTCTATGGCGTGCCGTTGGATGGCGTCCTGCCAGAAATGCGCCGCACCGCCAAGATGGTTAACTTTGGCATCATCTACGGCATCAGCGCCTTCGGTTTATCCCAGCGCCTCGGCATTCCCCGTGGTGAGGCCGCCAGCATCATCGAGAACTACTTCAAGCAGTTCCCCGGCATCCACGGCTACATGGGCCAGATCATCGAAGATGCCAAACGCTTCGGTTATGTCGAAACCATCACCGGACGCCGTCGCGTCATCCGTGACATCGCCAGTGGCAACGCCAGCATTCGTGGCGGAGCCGAACGCATGGCCATGAATACCCCCATTCAAGGCACCGCCGCAGACATGATCAAGCTAGCCATGATCAACGTGGACAAAGCCCTGGCCAAAGCCGGACTCAAAACCCGCATGCTCCTGCAAGTGCACGATGAACTCCTCTTCGAAGTCCCCCAGGACGAAGTCGAACAAGCCCGCCTCCTCATCCTCGAAGAAATGCGCAACGCCCTCACTCTGGGTGACGTGCCCGTGGATGTCGAAGCTGGCGTCGGCCAAAACTGGCTCCAGGCTCACTGATCCACCTCTAGTTTCGAACACCTCTAGCATGGAGCACAGGCATCCTGCCTGTGGGGCTGAACAGCCAAGATGGCTTGTTCTCCATGCGGGGCTGTTCAAGACCCGCAGGTTGAATGATACGAAGATGACACAGGCAGGATGCCTGTGCTCCATACTAGAGTCTCCGCGCCCCACTGCCATGTCCGAAAATGGCGAGCGCCTTTGCAAATCGCTGCCATGATGCCCGCATGAATCTCACCGACGCCACCTGCTACACCGCCCTTCTGGCGCGGGACGCACGGTTTGATGGCGTGTTCTTCACTGGCGTCAAAACCACCGGCATTTACTGCCGCCCCGTGTGTCCCGCACGCACCCCGGCCAGCAAATCCTGCACCTTCTTCCCCACCGCCAGTGCGGCAGAGGTGGCAGGCTTCCGCCCCTGCCTGCGCTGCCGTCCAGAACTGGCACCCGGCTGCCGTGGCAGCACCTTGGCAGAGGCGCTTTTGACCCGACTGCAAGAACGTGCCGTTGAAGGTACTCGACTGGGTGATTTGGAACAGGAGCTCGGCCTCAGTTCCAGGCAGGTGCGGCGTCTGCTAGCAGCGGAGTTTGGCGTCACCCCGGTGCAAGTCATCCAGACGCAAAGACTGCTGCTGGCCAAACAACTGCTCCAGGAAACCACCCAACCGATCAGCGAGATCGCCCTCGCAGCAGGCTTCCGCAGTCTGCGGAATTTCAATGCGCTTTTCCTAGAGCGTTATCGCTTAGCACCGAGTGCCTGCCGACGTAAAAACAGCTCCACTAAAGACGGCATCCGTCTGCGTCTAGCTTACCGTACGCCCCTGGCCTGGGAAGCATTGATGGATTACTTCCGCAGCCGCTTGGTCCCTGGAGTCGAAGCCATCGAAGGACTCGAATACCGCCGCACCGTCACCCTGGGTCAAACCGTGGGTTGGCTGCGCGTCTGGCCGCATGAAAGCGAAGCGGTGCTCATTGTTGAAGTCTCCCCTTCTCTGTCAAAATACCTGGGCGCGGTACAATCAAGAGTTAGGCGCATGTTTGATCTGGATGCACGCCCAGACGCCATCCTGGAAGTCTTGGGTTCAGATCCCCTCTTGGCCCCGGTATTGACCCGCTTTCCAGGTCTGCGTGTGGGCGGCGCGTGGGAGACTTTTGAACTGGCCGTGCGTGCCGTGCTCGGTCAGCAGATCACAGTCACCGCCGCCACCACCCTTTCAGGCAGACTGGCCGCCCGGATTGGCCAGGACATTGAGACGCCCTTTCCAGATCTGCATCGCCACGCCATCACCGCCCCTGCTTTAGATGCTCTGAGTGTCGAAGACCTCTGCCGTCTGGGTCTCGTGCGGGCACGGGCGGAAACACTGAAGAACCTAACAATCTTTGCTTTAAATGGTGGGCTCGATTTTCCACCTGGCCTGGATCACGAAAGTGCCGTAGCACGCCTCGTTGCCTTGCCCGGCATTGGCCCCTGGACCGCGCACTACATCGCCATGCGGGCACTGCGTTTTCCAGATGCCTTCCCGGCAGCAGATCTCGGCTTGCGCAAAGCCATCGGCCAGGGAGAACTCATCCCCACCCGTCAGGCAGAACAACGCGCGGAAGCTTGGCACCCCTGGCGTGCTTATGCGGCAGCTGCCCTTTGGAAAAGTTTATCATGAACCCCACTCGTTACTTCACCCAAACCTCTTCCCCCTTGGGACAAATCACCCTGGTCACCACCGAAGTCGGCCTTTGTGGACTCTACCTGGAAGGTCAACGCCACTGGCCCAAGGATGCCCAGACCTGGGTGCGGGATGATCATGGAGCACGCTTTGATACCGCGCTCATGGCCCTGGCCAAATACTTCATGGGCAAAAGCACCACTTTTGACCTGCCCCTGGATCTCGTCACAGGCACGGAGTTCCAACAAAAAGTATGGCAAGCTTTGCAAGAGATTCCCAGCGGCCAAACCTGGACCTATGGACAACTAGCCGAGCATCTTGGAAAACCCGCTGCGGTGCGTGCTGTCGGTGCCGCCGTTGGGCGGAATCCCCTCTCCATCATCATCCCCTGCCATCGTGTCATGGGACAGGACGGCTCCCTCACAGGTTATGCAGGCGGCATAGATCGCAAACATTGGCTGCTGACCCATGAAGGCGTGAAACTACCCCCTTTGTCTGAATAGTCCGCCTTCGAGTTCACTCGCCATCTTCCGCTTTAGGCGGTCCCGCAGAATCCCAGGCATCGCCATCATCCAGATGCTGCCGCCGCAAATCCTGCCGAAACACCGACTCCAGATTCTCCATGTGCTGCTTAGCCACCGAAATATAGGTGGCCTGATCACCGCCATAATGTTTCGCCAGTTCACGCACGCTTTCCTCTTCATAACAGCGAAACAACTCCACCGCACGCACTGCCCGGTGAGCGCGGAAACCCAGGGCACGCAAGATATCCACACTGAGATCCAGTGAACTCCCCAGCATATCCCGGCGGAAATCCATGATGCCTCGATTGATCAGCTCATACGCATGATTGCGGCTCGTCGCCCGGGCCAGAATACGCAGATGCGGAAACTCACGCCTAACCAAATCTACGATTTCCAGGGACTTCGCTTCATCATCCACCGCGCAGACAAACAGCTTGGCTTTCTCCGCCCCTGCGGCAGCCAGCAGATCCGCCCGGGACGCATCTCCATAAAAAGACTTCAGCCCAAAGCGGCCCAGCATTTCCACCTGATCGGGGTCATTGTCCAAGACGGTCACTCCAAACCCGTTCGTCTTCAGCAAGCGTCCGATGATGTGCCCAAAGCGACCAAACCCAGCCAAGATCACCGGATCTTCATTGGATTCCATCAGATCCGGCTCACGCTTCGGAGAAAGCTTCGAGAACCGAGGCTGAATCCAGCGATCATTCACAATCAGCAGCACCGGGGTCAATCCCATGCTGATGGCCACCGCCGCACTCAATGGAGCGGAGACCTCCACGCCCAGCAGCCCCAGTTGACCAGCCGTGCCTAATAAGACAAAGCAAAACTCACCCCCTTGAGCCAAGGCGCAGGCAAACAAAAACGACGCCCCCCAGCCCAGTTTGAAAATTCCGCCCAGGCTCAGAAGCACCAGGAACTTGGCCCCGATCAAGCCCAGTACCAAAAGGGCAATCGTTCCCGGTTGATCCACCACTAGTCCCAGGTTCAGCCCCGCACCCACAGCAATGAAGAACAGCCCTAGCAGCAGCCCTTTGAAGGGTTCCACATCCGCCTCTAGCTGATGTCGATATTCACTTTCCGCGAGAACCACCCCCGCAATGAAAGTCCCCAAAGCGGCTGAAAGCCCCACCAAATGCATCAGCCACGCCACCCCTGCCACTACGAGCAAGGCAACGATGGTGAACATCTCCCGCAGTTTCGAAGCGGCCACATAACGGAACACATAACGCAGAAAGTAATGTGCCACGATGACCACCGCCACCACGGCCCCGATGGTACAAAGCGTCTGCGCCCACTGTGGCAGGTGAGCCAGGGCAGACTCGTGACCATGCTCCAGACTGGCCCCACCTGCCCCACCATGGGTATTCGCTAGCCAAGGCAGAAAAGCTAAAATGGGGATCACGGCGATGTCTTGAAATAGCAGCACCGAAAAGCAGGCCTGCCCACCTCGTGTATTTAAGACACCCCGCTCCGCCAGAGATTGGATCACAATGGCCGTGGAGGACATCGTCAAAATCAGGCCCATCGTCACCGCCACAGGCCAGGCCTGCCCTAGTAAGAGAGCAGCCCCTGTCACCACAGCGGCAGTCCCTAAAACCTGGGCACTGCCTGTGCCTAAAATGGGTCCCCGCAGACGCCAGAGCAGACTCGGCCTCAGCTCCAGCCCCACCACAAACAACATCATCACCACCCCAAATTCCGCAAAATGCTGCACATCCTCCACCTTTCCCACCAGCCCCAACACCGAAGGCCCAATCATGCCCCCCGCTAATAAGTAGCCCAGCACTGATCCCAGGCCCAATCGCTTGGCAATGGGTACCGCAATCACTGCGGCCAATAGATAGATGACAGCTTGGAATAGAAAATCAGGAGTCATGAGGGGGGGAAAAGTCCAGGGACTTGCTTTATGGAGCAGCCAATAAGCCGCTGAATAGCTCAAAAATCATCATTCTGGGCCTCAAAAATCATCTGTTTTCGAAAAAACGCGTCTCACATTCACCACTGCTCCGTTTTTTCGAATTCAAATTTGAGCATTTTTGGACTGACTAGAATTCAGCTTAATTTTCAGAAACAAAGTTCCTAAAACAAAGCATTTCGCGTTTTGTTCCTCTTAACATCTCGGTTATTTTAACAAAACTGGTCCATTGATAACCAATGAACCACGATATTTTAAAAATAATCTGAGATGCCGCCTCCATACTCCATCCTCACTTCAGAGTCGCCAGTGCTTCATCGCCGGGAATCGCATCTTCTGAATTCGTTTGATGAGTTGCTGCATGACTTTCTCAGTAAAGGCGGGCCGTTGCCTCCCGAGTACAGTGTGTTGAATCGCGCTATTCGGCATCTCGGAGATTCCGTCCGCGGCGGCGGTCTTCAGCAACACGAGGTTTCCGCCTACATCGTGGAGCTCACCCAAACGCACCTCCCTGGCACCATGCAGGCGGAGGCTCTGGAGCGGAAATATGGCTACAGTGGAGATTTCGAAATCATCGACCACATCTACACCCGCCGCACCCATCCTGACCCTACACTCCGTCTCTGGGATCTCTACTTTCACAGTCAAGCCGCCCCAGTGGCCGTGCGCAACCGCAAGGCCTACTTCCAAGACCTCATGGAATCTCATTTGGCCGCTCATCATGGAAAAAGTGCGATTGAAATTCTCAATGTGGCCAGTGGCCCCGCCCGGGATGTCCGCGAGTTTTTCCTCAATCACCCAGATGCCCCTATTCAAATGGACTGTGTGGACATGGATGCACACGCCATCGCTTATGCCCAGAGACTCTGCGCGCCCTGGCAGTCGCACCTACGGTTTCATCACCGAAATGTTCTGCGTTTTGTCCCGACTCGCGGCTACGACCTCACTTGGTCTGCCGGACTCTTTGACTACCTCAGTGACCGCCTTTTCATCCATCTGCTCAAGACCTTGATCAGCGTCACCAAACCTGGTGGTGAAGTCGTCATCGGTAACTTTTCAGATTTCAACCCTAGCCGAGATTACATG
>JAOZVT010000707.1 GCA_025869455.1 Prosthecobacter sp. | reverse complement strand
CAGCGGTGAGCCAGGACACCACCTCGTGGGCCTGGGTCAGGATTTCAAAATCCTCGCCACCGCCCGTCAGTGGAACCACGCCTGGTTGCATAGTGTTCGTGCCCGCCCCGCTGGCCGTGATCAGCGGGTGATCTTCCAGGAGAGCTGCCACGTCTGTGGCGGTGGTGACGATGGCGGGCTCAACACCACCTGCTAAAACGGTGCGCGGCAAGGCCTGCAGGAGGGTTTCACCGGAACCTGCTGCGCTGAGCAGGTCCTTGGCAGGGCTGTTTTCAGCGTTTAGCAGAGTGACAATCTCTGACACGGGAGACAAGATTTCAAAATCTTCTCCACCACCCGTCAGGGACACCACCCCAGGCTGCATCGGGGCCGTGCCGCTCCCAGTGACCGACATCAACGGAAGCACATCGGGATGATCCGCCAGGAGGGCTACCACATCATCAACCGTTGAGGTAACCACCGGGTCCACCCCGCCGCTGGTCGCATCGTCGAATACTTCCCAGAGCACATTGCCATCTCCATTGATCACGGTCAGCAAGGCGGCAGCTGCGGGATTGCTCGTTAATGCGGATGAGACATCGCTAGCAGTGGCGTTCATCGAATAGCCAGTCCCCGCCCCCTCCAGAACAATAAAGCAGGGTTCTGCTACTTCACTATAACTCCCTTGTCCTTCAACCACTGTGACCAGATGACTAGCAGCGGTTTGAATGGCCGAAACTACATCGTAATATCTGCTCATAATATTACCATCATCATCCCTAGCTAACATCACGTGGATATTCTTACCGTCCACCGAAGTCTCAAGGTAGTAACTTGGATACGAAGAAGGTGCTTCCACAGTGACAGTGATGCCATTGCCATCCTCTCCTGGATCAATCGCCTGCAATGTGACGTCATAGAGACCAGCACGGGCAGGCAAGGCCGGGCCTGTACCCAACTGAATCGTTACATGATCCCCCACCACACTGCTGACCACAGTCGGCATGTCTGGCGCCTCCGCTGTCACATGGCTCACCGTCATTCCATTGCCATTCTCACCAATCGGGACCGCCTGATAAGTGATACCTGGGAGTTCTAACGTCGCCGCTTGCCCGCCCTCATTGGCTAGGTTGACCCAGACATCATGCCCACTGGCGCTCATCGTCAAAGGCTCGGGTGTTTCTAAATAAGGAGTGGCCAAACTGTAATGCACTTTAAGTTCATTGCCCTCTTGGCCCGGCAGGTTTGAGCCATAGGAGATGCCCTGGCTGGTGGCGCTGGCAGAGTTGCCCACACCCGTTTCTAAGAAGACTTTAACGTCATCCCCAGTGACCTGAACAGACGGCGTTTGTTCTGACTCAGCGGCCACCAATTCAACCGCGACTTCGCGTCCATCCTGATGGGCATCTTTCGTGGTGTAAGTGATGCCCTGATCGGCTAAACCATCGGGCTGTCCATCATCGGTGGCCAAGCGTACCACCACCTCGTCTCCCTGGATATTGGCACTGGCAAGTTCATCGACCTCAGCTTTCTCCAGCCGCACGCTCAAGGCATTGCCACCTACGCCTGCTGTCGCGGCTTCGTACACAAGACCTTGATCGCTGGCATGGGCCTTAGCACCCACGCCGGTTTCTAAGGTCACCTGGATATCGGTACCATTGACCACCACTCCCGGTGTCTGATCAGGTGCCGCTGCCACTAAGGCCACCGAGACCTCGTGCCCAGGCTGGTGTTCTCCAGGGGTGGTGTAGGTGATGCCCTGATTCACCAATGTATCAGGCACGCCCATATCCGTTTCCAAAGTCACGGCGACGTGGTTCCCGCCGATCATGGCAGCGCTCAAGCTCTGCCCTGCCGCCGCCGCATTCAAACTTACGCTGAGGTCCTCGCCATACTCCCCTTCAGCCACCGCCTGGTAGGTGATCCCTTGGTTGCTCAGAGACGCATGCTCTTCGTTGACCGACAAGCTAACCTTGGTCTCGCTGGTACGATTGCCATTGGCGTCATAACTCTGGGTGCCTCTTTTCCGCAATTTACCTTCCGTCCCATTGTATTTGGACCAGGACATCAATTGATTGCCCGCATTGTAGTCATAAACCCAGTGCCCCGGCTCACTGCCGCCCGTGACCGTTTTGGTCTTGCGATTGTTGGCGGCATCATAGGTGTAACTGGTTTCCGTGACGCCAGTAGCCCCATCCGTGATGGTCTCCTTGGCTAAGCGGTTGGCCAAGTCATAAGTCATGACCGTGGTTCGGATGCCTGCTGGGCGCTCAGGAGTCCCAGGCCAGGTTTCATACTGAGCGGTGACATTCCCCACCTCATTGTACGACCAGCCAAACTCTGCCAATACACCACTATCACTGCGGTCACTCATTCGCTTGAATAAGGTCCGGTTAGTCAGACGGCCCAATTCATCATAAATATTCTCGGTGACCTGCCCATTGGCTGGCTTTAAAAGCACAGCTCGGCCCCCCAGATCATAACCGTATTGTGTGATGCGGGTTTCACTGGAACCAGCCTCGGCAGTACCCTCCGACTCCAGAATCAATTCAGGCCGATTCAGCGAATCATAGATCGTCTGGATGTTGCGTCCCGTGCCTAATTCTGCCAGCAGTCGGTTACCCACTAGATCATAATGATACGTATGGGTCACGCCCCGCGAGGTCTCTGAAGTAGCTCGGCCTAGGGCATCATAACTGTAGCTCACATCCGACTCTGGATGCCCGTTCTCAAGCACGGATTCCAGACGTCCGGCTGAATCATAATCATAAGTGCGCAGCAGTTCTCCCGCCACGGTCACCGTTTCCAAGCGTGACCGCAAGTCATAACCATAACTGGTGACCACTCCCGCAGCATCTGTCTGGCTTAATTTATGAACTGCATCATAAACGTAGCTCCAGGTATCATCATCCGCAGTGGTGGCTAGATCCTTCTTGAAGGTTTGGGTGACCAGGCGGCCAAGTTCATCATAAACAAAACTCGTCTCCTGCCCCAAACCATCTCTCACCAGAGTGCGATTTCCGGCTTCATCATACTCAAACTCATTGAGAATAGCCTCGCCATCCAGAGATGAAGTCAGACGATAGTGTGTGTCATAGACATTGGTCACAGTTTGGTCAACCAAGCTGCCTTCCGCATTCGTCACCTTCTGGGTCATGGTCAGCACATTGCCTGCGGGATCAAAGGTGGATACCACCTCATGATCCAAGGCATTGACACTCCTCCAAGCGCGCCCAGCACGATCATAAAACTTCCGTGACTCTCTGCCCATAGGGTCTCTCTGCAAAGTGACTTGGCCCAAGGAATCGTATTCAGTTTCCACCACGGGATGAACTCCTTGAGCAGCCACTGCATCCCAGACGATGGGAGTCGTCACCCGGCAAGGTCGATTGCGCGCATCGTACTCTGTGATCGTGGCCCGGCCAAGAGCGTCCTTAGTCTTCACCGCATTGTTGGCTGAATCATAGAACGTCTCCGTAATGGGAGTCACCCCATTGACGGCTGGCTGGATCACTTTGACGGCACGCCCCGCTGCATCATACTGCGTGATTGTCTCCGCATTGAGTTCATTGACTTGTTTCCAAGGTTTGCCCGTGTGGGTGTAATAAACCTTATTTTTTGTTAGGTCAGGGAAAGTGGTCTCCACCACCTGACCATCCACATCATACACAAACTGGGTGGTACGGTTAAGCGGATCTGTGACCGAAAGTGGATTTCCAGCGTTGTCGTACACCGTGGAGGTAAAGCCTGCGATGCCACTCACACGCTTTTCCAGAGCCCGATACAGATCGTCAAAAACCATCGTCGTGGTGACGCCCCGAGGATCTGTCACGGCATTGGGTTTGAATCCACTGGAATCAAAAACACTGCCCCCAAATTTCAGTGGATCATACCCGTAAGAGGTGATGAATCCGCCGTCATCGGTTTTCAACAAACGGCCCAGGTTGTCGTAGGTATTCGTTGTGACCTTTCCAATTGGGTCCGTGGTGCTGTGCACTTGACCTCGATCCGTGTAAGAAACCACCGTCACCAAGTCACCATTGTATTCCACTTCATCCTCTTCGGCTTCGGGTAAAGTCACTGAGGTGTAAGTTGCATCAGGTTCATTGTTACCATTCAGATCAAGGGTTGTTTTGATACGACGATTAAATTCGTCGTATTCATGGAAAGTCGAAACCCCATTTTCATTGACCTCTTGGGTCAAGTTCCCATGATCATCATAGAACAATGATTTTGTGCTGCCATCTGGATACGCGACTTCGTTCAAACGCCCTCGTTCATCATAGTCAAAGTTGGTGATCAGTCCCCTCCCATCCTTGACCGAACGCTTGCGTCCTGCATGGTCATAAACTGTTTCTACTCGGGAGAGTTCGGTGAAGCTACCACCAGCTGCACTGCCTGTTTTCTGAACAGTCGCACGCCCGTTGACATCAGGTTCACTTCGTGTCTCTACCGCAGGGATGTCATCCGCTACCATGCCATCGGTGATGGTTTTGGTCGCGAAACCTAGGAAATCAGGATCTTCATAAAAAGTCTGTGTCACTCTCCCACCTGCATATGGACCACTGACCGTTTCTCGGGTCCGGCGGCCCAATTCGTCAATATCATACTTGGTTAGGACTCCACGCGAATCGCGGACGGATTCTAGAATGCGGGTGTAATAATTGTAGGTGAAGGTTTTGATTTTACCTAACGCATTCACTTCAACGATGGGGTCATCAAAGAATTGGCGATCGGAAGTTGAATTAGCAGCAGAGTTCCCCATTAGAAACCAATCTATTTGGCTTTCAATGCTGCTAGGCACATCATTCTTAGTATAATAAAAATAGGTGCTCTTACCGCTCATATCCGTGACCGAAGAAAGGGCCATCGAAGCTCTGACATTGAAAGTGAAGGTTTCCGTTTTTTCGGTTTGTGGAATGTTGCTTGGTAAGCTTGAGTCGATACCCGTCGTAAGCTCCATTTGGGTAAATGCCAAATAAACCGTCAGCGCCCTGCTAGCCGTCATGGTCGGATCCCCAGAGGGGCGGAAAACCACAGGAGAGGTAAATAGGTAGCTATACTGTCCAGCAGGCCCACTCACGTGAGTAATGACGCGATCATTATCCATCTCTAACTGGGTAGTTCCCACCTCGATTCTCCTCATGCCAGTGAAACTAACAGATTCCGCGTTGGGCAAGTTAATGGTATTTATGAATTTAGGCAATCCATATTGTCTCTTCAATCCGCCCCCATCTCCGATCGCATAATACCATGAAGTATCGTTGAATTCATAGGTGAACCCATATTGATGATGCAGTTCATCTTCAATGCCTGACAACTCCACGTGAGAATAAACCGTCGGAGTTGATTGCCCCTCTCCGAGTGGATTCTCATCCAGTTCATAACTCAAGGAGTAGTGGTAGCTGGAACTCCCGGCTGGCAGGCTTGTATAAAAATTGGAACTGATGATTCCGCCAATGCACGCGGCTTCTTCACCCACGGAAGCATCCACATGAGAGACCCCAATCAAGACGGGTGCATTGGGCGTTCCATCTAGAGGTGCCTGCGGCAAAGGGTAGCTGGCAGTCGTCGTGTTAACATTGTGCAATAAAGCATAATGATAGCGGGTTATGGAACCATCTGGGGCTTTGATTTCCGTCACCAGATTGTTGGTTTGTTTAATGGAGATCTGCTGACCCGGGCGCTTGGGATCATAGATTCTGGAAGGCGTCAGAGCCTGTGGATCTGCATATTCGTATTTAAGCTCATTCATCCAGCGGTCCTTGACGGAAACTAAACGAGCGTATTCAAAGTGGTCCACTTGCTTGCTGCCGTTGATTCGGTCTGAACTGATGGATTGACGCACTTTTTCGCCGCCATCCACAACACTTTCATACACACAGATGGTGCCAAACTTTTTCTTCAAAATGAAATGATTTTGATCCGTTTCAGCTAATGTATCGAATCTTGTTTTAGCGTCTGCATTCTCTTCATAACTGCGTTTCCAAGCTCTATAGAAACGGATGTAGGATTGAGATGCGCCTGCTTCATCAATGACCGTTGCTTCTCTGCGGGAATTAAACTTAATGTAGGAGCAAATATTGGATCTCCAGCCGCTGCCAAAGGGGAGGTCTGGGCGCTCCTGAGCTCTTAAGCCTCCGGTGTTACTGTAAGCTTCTGGTGTACAGTCACGCCTTACCGACAATGGCAGCAGGGAACTATCCACGGATGAATAGACATCCGTCACAGAGTGGCGCAGTTGCCGAGTGTAAGCATCCACATAAGTTTCCTCAGGCTGTTGCCCATCTTCCTCCTGCTCCTGCGGTTTGCTGTCTGAAATGGGCAGACCGTTCAATCCAATTTTACGATATCTAGGCCCCGCCATATCATTGACTGACAACGAGCCATTAGGAGACGGGGCACCGCCTGAGTCGATAAGTCTTAGTCTTCTCGTTTTACCACGAGGTGCGTAAACTGTCGAATTATCCCCATATTGATCCCCTGGACTAATCGTCACATCAAGCTCCCCAACCTTATTCCATTCGCCACTATCACGCTCTTCAATGGCAAATGTATATTCTATAGGACTGGCATTTGATGGAAGCACGGGATCGACAGTGAGTTTAATCTCCATATACTGTTCCTGCCAACCTTCAGGGGGTTCAGGCGGAGGAATAACAGGGTCGCCGCATAGGCAGCTATTATCCCAATGCTCTTCATAGTAGATCTCACCATTTTCATCCACTTCTTTAG
>JAOZVT010000706.1 GCA_025869455.1 Prosthecobacter sp. | reverse complement strand
AGCCGTCTCGGCTGTTTAGACACAGGCAAGATGCCTGTGCTCCATGCTAGAGATTTCGGGAGTGCCTATAACACCAGTCCCTCTGGTTAAATCGTATTAGTCAGCGTGTTAAGCCATTTGAAATTCATAAGTCCATTGGGCAACCCTTCCGGGTTGGTTCTGTGTGCCCTAGCGCCCAGGGGCTTCGTTTCTCAGCCCCTGGCTATTCATGGGGAATCCCGCTGGGATTCAAGATAGGCTGGAGCGCAAATGCCGAAACAGATTTCAAAGCTGGCGGTAACTGAGCTTAACCCTTCACAAGGAAAGACAGCGGACTTCGGTCATGAGTTTCGTGATTGGCTCTCTAGATCATTGGCTATTTTATCAAAACCGCCTTCAGCCCAAACCCTGCTTGGTTTTTGTCTCGCCTAACAACTTACGCGGAAACAACCTGCCGGACTCCATCGGCACTGTTGAGGGTTCTCAGGGAACCATCGGCTAGTGAGAGGATGAGGTGCCCTTCTTGGTTGATATCCACGGCGCGGCCATAGATTTCCTGGCCGTCAACGGTTGCGCGGATTTGCTTGCCTATGAGCCAACTGCGCTGGCGAACAGCGGCAATGGCGTCTGTGAATCCCGACTCCAAGTGCTGGATCTGCTGGGCCAAGTCTTTGAGCACACGCAGGGCGATCTGTTGGCGGTCCAGCGCTCGTATGGTGACTCCAGATGGCAATGCCTGGATCAATGAGGTGGCCGTGTCTGCCAATTCAGGCGGGAATTCACGGCTGTTGACATTCAGGCCGATCCCAAGAATCAGCGCCATGCCTTTGGGCGTTGCCACGACTTCGGCCAACAACCCGCTGACTTTGCGACTGTTTAAGTAAATGTCGTTAGGCCATTTGATCTGCGGTTTGAGTGGCAACTCTTCTTCAATGGCTAGGCAGATGGACAACGCGGCAAGGGTGGTCAGGCGAGGCCAAAAAGAGATGGGCTCAGTGGGCCGCAGGAGCAGGGAGAACATGAGGTCTAACCCCGGTGGGGTAACCCAGCGATTGTCGCGTCGTCCACGCCCCGCTGTTTGGGATTCCGCAAAGAGAACGATCCCGTGTTCTTCGCCTTGCTGTGCCGCCGTGCGGAGGGCATCACTGGTGGAGGCTATCTCATCCACCACGCGGACTTGCCAAGGCAGCTCCAGCGCAGCGCATTCTTCGCGCAACCAGGCTTCATCCAGCCGACTAGATGAGCTCATCGTTGGGGTGGAGTTCATCGTGATCCCCCTCGCACTCAAGGTGAGTGGTGATGTGGATGGGTTCTTCGACTGCTTTCACGACGGCCGTTTCGATCTCGGTGGCGATCCTGTGAGCATCCCTGAGGAGGATTTCGTCGCTAAACAAAAAGTGGACATCCACGTAATGCACCTGACCTGCATCCCGGTGACGCAACGCATGGAAACTGACGCCACGTGCGGACGTTTCGCGAGCCAAGGCTAAATCCAATTCCTTGGCCAGCTCAGGGTTGGCTTCATCCATCAGGCCTGTGACGCTGCGGCGGACGAGCCCATAGCCAGAGACGAGAATGTTTCCAGCCATGATGAGCCCACAGAGTGGATCCCACCACAATTGACCCGTGAGGTGCATCAGCCCCAGTCCGACCAGTGCCCCCAGGCTGGTCCAGCCATCGGTCAGCACATGTTTGCCATTGGAAACCAGAATCAAGGCCCCCTGTTTTTTACCCAGGCGAATGAGATGCACGCCCAGGGCTGCATTGATAACAATGGTCAAAACGGTCAGGAGGACGCCTTGATCCAGATTGGCGACTTCCAAGCCTTCGGTCCATCGGCGGATGGATTCGTGAATGATGAACACCGCCGCCAGAATGATCAGCCCACCTTCGACACCGGCTGAAATAAACGCGATCTTGCTGTGACCATATCGATGATTTTCATCGGCAGGTTGTTCGGTGAGCCAGAGGCTGTACGCGGCAAAGATGACCGCCGCCACATGCACCACGGATTCGGCCGCGTCTCCCAGGATGGCAGCCGAGCCTGTGAGGTAGTAGGCCCCCATTTTGAGCACCAGCATGAGTAAGCCAATGATCAGGGACAAACGCATGGCCCTTGAGGCTGGGGATGGTGCTGGCGTCATGATAAGAGAAGCTCGCAGACCTGGGCCGTATCCGCCAAGGAGTCAAGGCAATGCCAAGGGCGATACGTTGACAAATCAGCCGAGGTGAATTGTCCTGTGCCGACGGCCAAACAACGTGCGCCAATAGCCTGAGCGCAGGCGATGTCTTTGGGGGTGTCTCCGATCACGATGATTTCATCTGCCTGATAGCGCTGTCCGGTGATCGACTCCAACCGCTTTACCGCGACTGGACCTAGAGCGTTACGATCTTCGGAGTCGTCACCAAAGGCTCCGTCGAGAAAGTGGGACTGCAACTGAAAGCGTTGCAGTTTGAGATCCGCTCCAGCACGGATGTTACCCGTTAACAGGCCAATATCCGCTCCGCCGAGTTGGGTTAAATGTGGAAGCAGAGCGGCCACTCCTGGCAGCAAGTAGCCTTCAAAGTTAGGCTGGTTCAATCTCTCCTTCAAAGAGATCAGATAAGAATCCAGGTAGCTGCGTGCAAGGTCACTTTGCCATTCGCGACCCACTTGTCCGAATAGCCGCCGAACGACCCCGCCATCCGTCGCTCCGGCTAGATCCAGCGGAGGAATGGTTTCCCGGGCGACTCCCAACACCGCTTCCACGGCATCCAAGAGGGCAGACCCACCTGCACCGCAGGTGTCTAAGAGAGTGCCATCAATGTCGAATAAGAGAAGTCGGGCCATGCGACGAAGGGTTTTGGGGATCTGGGAAGGGGTGTCGTTTTGAAGCAAATTGGCCGTGGTTGGGGAACCACGGCCAATGTGTTTTTAAAAAACCGTTAGCTCGGTTTCTTAGCTCTGAGCTGGAGACTCAGAGTCGTGATGATCGTCGTGATCCTCATGATCATCGTGTTCATCATGCTTGTCTTCGCGTGGATCGTGGTCGCCCTGATGCATGTCCTTCTGGTCCGTCACGCCTTTCAAGTGGGCCTTGAATTTGCGCTGACGCTGACGTTCAGGCAGCGGACTCATCTGCATGTTGATGTTACGACCCGCCATTTTTGGCTCTTGGTCAGCATGTCCCATGGTGATGAGATCGGCTTTGATCTTAGCGGCTAGCTGGTGACCCAACTCTTGGTGAGCCATTTGGCGGCCACGGAACTGCAACTGGATGCGCACCTTGTTTCCTTCTGCCAGGAAATCTTCTGCGTGAACGATCTTGATCAGATAGTCATGGGGATCAATGCCGATGCGGAACTTCAGTTCCTTCAGCTTGCCACCCTTTTGGTGCTTGTGAGCTTCCTTCTTGTGCTTTTCCTGGATGTACTTGTACTTGCCGTAATCCACGATTTTGCACACGGGCGGCTCAGCATTAGAAGCTACTTCCACAAGGTCAAGACCGCGCTCTTTGGCCATGCGCAGTGCCTGCTGGGTTGGTAGCACCCCATACTGCTGGTTAGTCACCCCATCCACCACGCGAACTTTCGGCGCACGGATACGCTCGTTGACGCGAGTCTGGTCCGCATAACGGCTGTTGTTACGTTGAGGTCTTCCACCACTATTGCCACCCGGGCGATTGAAAGGCGCGCGCGGCTGATAAGCCCCAGGAGCTGGGCGATTGGCGGGCGGTGCCCCAGCGGGTCTGGCGGGGGGAGCGCCTACGGCGGGAGTCCCTGTCGCAGCAGGCTGCGCAGGGTTTGGATTCTGATTCGGGCGTGCACCAGGGAATTGACCGGTACTCAGGTTATTGAATGGATTGCTAATGGCTTACCTCCAGGTGGTTTCGGTTCAAGGGTTGCAGTTTGAATACCCCTAAAATTTTTCGTATCTTTCCACAGATCATCTCAAACATGAGTCACTGTGGAGGTTTTTGGAAGCATGGACGAGTCTTCCTTCACCCGATCATGCGGGCTTGGTAAGAAAAGGCTCAAACAAATCATGCTAGAAAAAAACTTGGTGAGAAAGAGCAAGACAACCTTGCTCAAGATTCACGGAATATTCCGTATCTTATCCTCACAACGCAGAGAGTAATCAGTTTCTTAGCGGTGAGCAAGATGTTTTCTGAGAAAGTCTGCGAGTTCACCTTGAGTCAACGACGGACAGGCACTCTCTTCATGCCAAATGCACAGGTCCGAGCGAAATCAGGGACACCCCTGGTTTTCCCTCCTCCTTCGCTTTGGCTAAATCCACGCTGAACACAGCCTGCCAGTCGTTGAGTCCATCCAAGTCCACCAGGACTTGAGAGACCTTCCATGTCTTGCCATCTTCGGCAGGTTCCACAAAGGTGTAGCGTCCGTTGCGCGCTTCGTTGTCCAGGAGAATGCGGTCATGCTCCTCATAATAAGGGTCCATGGTGACGGCCAGCAAATCGGCGGTCCAGGGGGCGGCTAGGGAGCCCAGGGCGGTAATGGCTAACTTATAGTCACCAATGACCACCCCACGCAGAAAGCGGAAGATCTCCGTACGGATCAGCGCGGTGAATTCGCGCTTGTTGCGGGTGATGTCGGGGGCTTCTTCCGGTTTCTCTTCCTTGGGCTCCCAGTCAGGATTGCGCAGACGTTCCCACTCATCCAGCAGGCTAGAGTCTGTGCCCCGCAGCACACCTGCTAACCACGCTTCCATTTCCTGAACGGGTTCCGTCTTGAATGATTCAGGCACTGTTTGCGACAGCACTTTGTGGACGCTGGAAAGGTGCCGCAGCAGCACGCCTTCGGTGCGGTGCAGTTCGTAGTCCTGAATGTAATCGGGAAAACTGCGGAAGTTTTCAAACATCTCCCGAACGATGCTTTTCGGGCGAATATTTTCTTGGCCTACCCAGGGATGCAACGCGGAGAATTCATTGAAGGTGTTGTAAATGAAGTCGCGGCATGGCTTCGGATATTCCAGTTCTTCCAGTCGGGCGATTAGCTCCTCATAGGGGAGGCCTTCTTCCTTCATGGCGGCCATCGCTTCATCCTTCACCTTGCTGAGTTGTCGGCGCAGGATCAGGTCCGGGTTTTCCAAGATGGATTCGCAGAGCGTCAGAATATCCGCTGCGTAGTTCGGCGAGGCAGGGTCTATCAGTGCCAGGGTATCGATCAGATACAAAGACAGCGTTTGGTTCAGCGAGAAATCATCTTGTAGCTCGACATTGAGTTTCAGCTTTTGACCGTTCTGCCGCTCACGTGGCGGGATGATGGAGATGATCTTCCGCTCCACCAAGGCGCGGAAGAGTTGCTTCGCTCGTTGTAGATGCTGCTTTTTCGCCGTCGCGGTTTCATGAGAGTCGGCAATCAGTTGCCGCATCGCGCTGCAACCATCGCCCTCGCGACTGAGCACCTGCAGCAGCATGCCGTGGGAAACTTGAAAGCGAGAAACCAGCGGCTCAGGGGCTGCGGTTTGCAGTTTTTTGAAGGTGTCTTCACTCCAGCCCACGAATCCTTCGGGTGGTTTCTTTTTTACCATCTTCCGCATCTTCTTCACATCGCCAGCCGCCTTGGCCTCCATCTTGACGTTCTCAATGATGTGCTCCGGTGCTTGGGCCACCACAAAACCAATGTCGTCATAGCCGCGCCGTCCCGCTCGCCCGGTGATCTGGTGAAAATCGCGTGCCGATAGCGTGGCCACCTTTTGCCCGCCATACTTGCTCAGTCGTGTCAGCAGCACGGTGCGGATCGGCACGTTCACCCCCACGCCCAAGGTATCTGTGCCACAGATCACTTTGAGCAATCCTCGTTGGGCCAGTTTTTCCACCAGCATGCGATACTTCGGCAGCAATCCGGCGTGATGAATGCCCACGCCGTGTTGCAGATATTTCTTCACCTCTTTGCCATACGGACTGGTGAATTTTTCCCCCACGAGGTACTCTTTGATGGAGGCCTTTTCTGCCGTGGAGCAGAAGTTCAGACTCATCAGATCCTGCGCCGCCTGAGCCGCATCATTTTGCGTGAAGTGGACCAGATAAACCGGTGTCTTATTGGCCTCCACCAATTCTTGCAAAGTCACATCCACCGAGGTCTCCGCATAACTGAACTCCAGGGGCACGGGGCGTGTCTGGGAGGAAACAATGATGCTCTCCGCCTGCGTGAGTCGTGTGAGCTCACGCTGAAAAAAATCCGTCGCGCCCAGGGTGGCGGAGATTAACAAAAAGCGTGACTTGCTCATGGTGAGCAGGGGCACCTGCCACGCCACACCGCGTTCATGGTCAGAGTAATAGTGAAACTCATCCATGATCACCTCATGAAAGGGCGCTTTTTCGCCATCTCTCAGCGCGTAGTTGGCTAGGATTTCCGCCGTGCAGCAGAGGATGGGCGCATCGCGATTCACCGTGGCATCGCCGGTGGCCATGCCCACATTTTCAGGGCCAAAATCCCGGCACAGAGCCAGGAACTTTTCATTCACCAGCGCCTTGATCGGGCAGGTGTAAACCGACCTCCGCCGCCGTGCTAATGAGCGGAAATGCAGTGCCGTGGCGACCAGGGATTTACCCGATCCCGTGGGCGTATTCAGAATGACATTCTTGTCCTCAAACAATTCCAAAATGGCCTCTTCCTGCGCGGGGTACAGCTCCAGATTCTTTTCCGCCACATAGTCCAGAAAGCGCCCCAGCAGCTCGTCATTGGAGCAATCAGGGGATTCAGGAAGGCGGCGCAGCAGGGGATGATCAGACATTCAGCCCCCAGTTTCCAGAGCGG
>JAOZVT010000705.1 GCA_025869455.1 Prosthecobacter sp. | reverse complement strand
CTTAAATCTCAGCGTGATTACATTCAGCGAACTTGGCCCAATAGCCTCGCGGCAAAGGTCGGTCTGTATGGCTTGTCCGCAGGAGAGGCCGTGCATGGAGACCGCTATCAAGTCGGCGGAGTCGATTTACCGGATCAGGCCATGATTCATCCGCACTACATTCTCATGTCGGCTGCACTGACTAATCCTCCGGACACATACGCTTTGCTAGAGCGCATGGAAAAGGCTGGCTACTTTCCGCCTTGGGGCATGGTGGAAGCCATCAGCGTCACCGATCGTACCTATTTACCCATGAACGGGTCTCTGAATGCCTCCTTTGAGGTGCTAGGCGCTTATCATTTGTTTGCCAAGAATCGGGGCATTACAGATCGCATTTACGAGGCCAGTCGCGAATCACCTGAATTGCGCCGGGCAGCTGAGCTTTTCTATCCGCCTGCACCGCCTCCTGAGCAATCTGCGGAACTGAAGATGCCAGAACCTGCAACAGGCACACCTTGAGCCATCTTGCTGATATCGTCGGTTCATAAATGAGCGCTCATCTTGACAGCCGTGTTTTATCACGCATCTTGTTAACGCACATGCGCCTTCGTCCTGCCATTCCTATGATGATCATTTCGATCATTATTGAAGCCCATCCGGGGCAGGCTTAGACGTGTGTAAATTTCTGACAGCACTTCTAAAAACCGCAGCCCTGGGCCTCTCCGCTCAGGGTTTTTTATTTGCCTAAAGCCCCCCATGAAAAACGAATCCATCTCCTCCGTCACGCTTTCCCAGATCATGGCAGCGCGCTTGCGCCTGAATGGGGCCATTTCGCGGACCCCTTGTGTGGAATCTGCGGCGTTGAGCGAACTGACGGGTGCTCGGATTTTTTGCAAGCAGGAGCACCTTCAGCGCACGGGGAGCTTTAAGGAGCGTGGTGCCCGCAATGCCCTGGCTCAATTGAATGCTGAACAGTCAAAGCGAGGCGTCATTGCCGCTTCCGCTGGAAATCACGCCCTCGGTTTATCCTGGCACGGGCGTGATCTGGGAATCCCGGTGACGGTGGTTATGCCGAAATTTGCACCATTGGTCAAAGTCTCTCGTTGCAGGCAATTCGGTGCCACGGTGGTCCTCCATGGAGATACTTTTGATGAAGCCCGTAGCGAGGCAGGGCGCTTGGCCGAGGAACGCCACCTGACCTACGTGCATCCGTTTGATGATCCCCAGGTCATTGCTGGGCAGGGGACCATGGCTTTTGAAATTCTGGAACAGGTGCCAGATGCGGATGCCATCATCGTGCCCGTTGGCGGCGGCGGATTGCTAGCCGGGGTGGCCACCGTTATGCAGGCACTGAAGCCGGATCTCCAAATCATCGGCGTGGAACCTGCCAATGCTGCCTGCTTCACCGCAGGTTTAGCTGCCGGTGAACCGGTGCGGATTTCAACCCGCTTTACCTTGGCCGATGGCCTGGCTGTGGCGGAGGGGGGGCAACACACGCTAGCAATCGCCAAACCGCTGGTGCACCGGATGATTCAAGTGGGGGAAGAGTCTCTCGCTCTGGCCATGCTGCGTTTAGCTGAGCTGGATAAATGTGTCATCGAAGGCGCAGGTGCGGCGGGCTTGGCAGCCTTCATCGGCGGCCATTTGCAGGATCTTGCGGGGCGTCGCGTCGTGCTCCTACTCACAGGTGGCAACATTGATCCTCTGGCGCATAGCCGAGTGATCGAGCGCGGCCTTGCGGCAGATGGGCGCATCTATCGTTTTGATGCCTTGATCAGTGATCGCCCAGGCGGACTGGTACATCTTTCCAGTGTCTTGGCCGCTGCTGGAGCCAACGTCACGGAAATCGTCCACAACCGTACCTTTGCCGGACCTGACCTTTCTCGTGTGCATGTTCTCTGCACGGTGGAAACGCGGGACCGCTCCCACATCACCGAAATTCAGCAACGCCTCGCGGAAAATGGCGTCGAATTATCAGGTTCTGAGCGGCCATTGTTTGCCGCTTGATGAGAATGCTTCGTCGCCGAATCCATCAGCAACGAAGCTCAAAAACTCTTTCAACCCTTAATAGAGCATTTCAAAAGTCTGCCCGATCTTCTTGTCCAAGAAGTCACGCAGCTTATCCATGCCCAATCCTGTTTCGGCAGAAACGGGGAAGATTTTCACGCGCTTGAAGCGATCTTTGAGACGCTCAACATTCGCGTCTGCGCCCTCCACATCAATCTTGTTGGCGATGATGTGCCAAGCGCGTTTAGACAGTTCTTTGGAGTACAATGACACCTCTTTACGGACGGTTTCCAGATCTTCCACCGGGTCGCGTCCTTCCGTGCCTGCTGCATCCACCACGAAGAGCAGAATACGGCAGCGCATGATGTGACGGAGGAAATCATGCCCAAGCCCGATGTTGGCGTGAGCCCCTTCGATCAGCCCTGGAATGTCGGCCAAGGTGCCACGGCGATGATCACCAAAGTGAATCACGCCGACCATTGGTTGCAGCGTGGTGAAAGGATAGTTAGCAATCTTCGGCTTGGCCGCGCTTAGCTTAGAAAGCAGCGTGGACTTGCCCGCATTGGGGAAACCCACAAATCCAGCGTCAGCAATGCTGCGCAGTTCAAAGTGGAAAAACCCTTCTTCACCATCTTCCCCAGGCGTGAATTCACGTGGAGCCTGATGGGTACTCGTTTTGAAGTGGATGTTGCCTTTGCCACCCTTGCCACCTTTGCAAAGGACAAAGCGTTCGCCCACTTCCGTGAGGTCGGCAAATGGCTCATAGCGTGTGACCATTTCCCCTGTTTCAGGGTCTTCTTCTTCGATGACTTTGGAAATCACGGTGCCGCTGGGGACCTTGTACACCACCTCTTCGGCGCTGCGTCCCGTGCACATATTGCCGCCCCCTTTGTGTCCATCTTCAGCCGCGAGTTTCGCATTAAAGAAGTACTGGCGCAGACTGTTCGTGCTGGAGTCCACCAGCAGTACAATATCGCCCCCGGTGCCACCGTCCCCACCATCGGGACCGCCTTTCGGACGGAATTTACCTCGGTGAAAGTGCATACTCCCATCCCCACCTTTTCCGGCGCGGGCAAAGACTTTGATTTGATCGACAAACATGAACCGGGCATGTAGCCTGAATTCCGCTCCGATACAAGCCGTTCGCGATTGAACTTATGCCTTGTTGGGCAGATTCCTGCATTTACCTGGGTAAATAGCACTGTAAATAGATGTCATGAGATGCCTCTTCGCCAGTTTTCTGCTGGTCGTAACCGCTTCAGCGGCTCCCGATGAGCCTTTTGGGATTCAAGTTGTCGATGCAATCACGGGTCGTGGAGTGCCTCTGATGACGCTAGAAACGACCAATCATCTCACCTTTGTCACCGACAGTGCAGGCTGGATCGCCTTTCAGGAGCCTGGCCTCATGGAAACGGAGGTGTATTTCCACGTCAGTGACCCAGGATACTCCGTGGGCAAAGATGGATTTGGTTTCGCCGGGGTGCGTTTGAAGCCGGTGCCTGGAGAGACGGCTGAAATCAAAGTCCTGCGGACAAACATCGCTGAACGTCTGTACCGTGTCACGGGGCAGGGCATTTATCGGGATTCCAGCCTGCTGGGAAAACAGATGCTACTGCCGCGACCCAACCTCAATGCAGGCGTCATGGGCCAGGATAGCGTGCAGGCTCTGCCCTGGAAAGGGCGTCTGTTTTGGCTCTGGGGAGATTCCAATCGGGCCAGTTACCCCTTGGGGAATTTTCATACCACCTGCGCCTGGTCAGACTTGCCTGAAAACGGCGGTTTAGAGCCAGAGCAGGGCATCTACCTGCAATACCTCAAAGATGAAAATGGGGAACTCCGCCAAATGGTTCCTAGCTCTCAGCCCGGTGTCATCTGGGTTTTTGGATTGTTCACCGTATCAGACAGCGCGGGTAAAGAGCACTTACTGGGGCACTACGGCCGCTATCAAAGTTTAGATAAAAGACTGGAGCACGGCCTGGTGGAATTTAACGAATCCAAAGGCCATTTTGTGCCAGTGGTTCAATTGGGCGATGAGTTCACTTGGCAGCACCCTCAGGGCAATGCGCTTCGAGTCACCAGCAAGGAGGGGGACTTCTTTTATTTCATGGAGGCCTTTGCGGTGACTCGGGTCAAAGCCGACTACGACAGTCTCTTGAACCCAGGGGCCTATGAGGCTTTGGCATGGTCAGACGAGGCTCAGGAGTACCAATGGCAGCAAACCCACGAACCCATCACCCAGGCGAAAGAAGCTGCCTTAATCAAGTCTAACCAATTGCCTGTTAAAAAGGCGCGATTGCAGGTTCAGGATGCCAGCACAGGTGCCCCGGTTCTGATTCATCGCTCCAGCATTCAATGGAATGCTTACCGTCAACGCTGGATCATGATTGCCACCCAGACTGGAGGAGATCTCTCCCAATTGGGAGAAGTCTGGTATGCTGAAAGCCGCAGCCCCTCGGGGCCTTGGAAAAAGGCCGTCAAGATCGCAAGTCACCCCAAGTATTCGTTCTACAATCCCCAACAGCACCCGTTTTTCGATCAGGAAGGCGGCAAGATCATCTACTTTGAAGGCACCTACACGGAATCCTTTTCAGGCAATACCGTGCCAACGCCTCGCTACGATTACAATCAGCTCATGTATCGCCTGGATCTAGGCGATGAACGTCTGACCGTCTTGGAATAGGTTCACTGCCCGCTCCTGTTAGGCAAAGACGCCCACGGCATTTCTCAAGAGGTTCAGCCCCACATCCTGACTCTTTTCAGGGTGGAACTGGACGGCCATGAGATTGTCCTTACAGATGCCGGAAATGAAAGGGCTGCCATATTCGGTACGGCAGAGCGCCAGCGATTCATCCGTCACATCAGGGTAATAACTGTGCACGTAGTAGAGGTGAGCCGGGTTCAGCAGGCCCTTCCACCATTTCTCGCCACGTTCTTCCCAGTGCACCTGATTCCAGCCCATGTGCGGTATTTTCAGCCCATGCTCAGGCAGAAACTTCCGCACAATGCCAGGAGCTACGCCTAGCCCTTCGACACCCGGAGATTCTTCACTGGCCTCAAAAAGCAATTGGTAGCCGAGGCAGAAACCCAGGTACGGGCGTTCGTCCTTGAGCCATTCTTTGAGCGGATCCCAAAGCAGGTTCTCCTTCAGGATGCGGACGCTATCGCCAAAGGCCCCCTGACCGGGAAACACCAGCACGTCCAGCCCATCGAAACCTTTCGGTTCCGTGACCAGTTTGGCATCTTGGCCGATGGCTTTGAAAGCATTGAGAACGCTGCGCAGATTGCCAGCGCCGTAGTCGAGCACTCCGAGATTCATGAATTACAATACGTCCTTGGTGCTAGGAATGCCGACAACTCGTGGATCATTTCGTGTGGCGGCGTCCAGCGCCCTCGCGAGGCCCTTGAAAATAGCCTCCGCCATGTGGTGCGAATCCCGACCACGTTTGATTTCCACATGCAGCGTGCAGAGCAGGCTGCTGGAAAAAGCACGCAGAAACTCCTCCACCAACTGGTAGCTAAAAACTCCGGCGCGTCCGCCAATGGCTTCCATCTTCTCTGGCGCGTGGTAGCTCAGGAAAGGGCGACCGCTGAGATCCATGGCCACTTCAGCCAGAGTCTCATCCATCGGCAGCAAAAAGAAACCGTAGCGGACGATGCCCGCCTTGTTACCCAGCGCCTCGCGGAAGCAATTTCCCAGCACGATGCCCGTGTCTTCCACCGTGTGGTGATAGTCCACATCCACATCACCCACGACTTTGACCTTCAGGTCAAACAGACCGTGCTTGGTAAACAGCGTCAGCATGTGGTCGAAGAAAGGCACCCCGGTATCAATATTGGACTGGCCGGAGCCATCCACATTCAGTTCGATCTGGATGTCCGTTTCGGCGGTCTTGCGGTGCTGTTGGGCAGTGCGGGGCATGGTGGAGAGTATTCAGTAAACAGTAATCAAGGGATAGTATTCAGTCGAATACGCATTCAGGCCACTGAAAACTGAAATTGAGGCAGATGGGTTCTGTTGTCAGCGCTATGTTATGATGAAAACCGAATCCCTTGAAACGATGTCTGAATCACTCAGGCCAGTTGATCATGGGAAAGCTTGGATTGGTGGGATCGCAGTTCTTGCCAGTAATGCCCGGCTCCCTTGGATCGGATTTCCTTGTAGCGGTCTAAAGGGGGTAAATACTTCGCCACCGTGCGTCCTTGGTCTTCAATCACGATAACGATGAGACTGCCAACGCTTTTTTCCCTAGCTCTCATAGTCGGTGTTAGCGGAAACGTTTGAGATCGCCTCCATGAAGACACGCCAATGGAATCCCCACTTAAATAAACGCTGTGGTTCAGAGTGCTGCCAAAAACAAAACTGAGATAGGTCGCCCCACCGAAAGCAATAAAAAGCAGGCCGAAGAAGAACGCTTCAACTATGCGGAAGTGGTAGAGGGAGTCTGCCCAAATAACTCCGAATGCCAGCGTCATGATTCCAACGAGCGGAAGAATGGAAAATGCGCACCAAAGATAAAGTATCCTACTGGCAATCTGCATACTTTACGAAGTCTATTGGACGAGGTGGTCCGCACACTTCCTTGTGCGAGGAAACAAAGTTCGTTCTACCTCACTCCGCCATCTGCGCCGGTGTCTTCACCTGATCCAGCACCTTCGTGATGATGTCGTCCACTTTGATTTGCTGGGCTTCGCCTTCGAAGTTCAGGATGATGCGGTGGCGCAGGGCCACGTGGGCGATGGCGCGGATGTCATC
>JAOZVT010000704.1 GCA_025869455.1 Prosthecobacter sp. | reverse complement strand
ACTCAAAATGCGGAGGTCAGAGTACCTGCCGTAGCGGTCCGGGACAAAGGTGCTAGCATTGGTGTTTTCCCGGCGTGCACCAGAGACATCATAATAGTCTAAGTAAGTGTTTAGCGTGGCCTGAGAAAGGTTGCTGGTGATGGTTTCAAAGGCATCCCGTGCCTGCTGAAACTGGCTCACTTTTCCACGGGTGCTGCGCCAGATCTTGGCGGTGCGGTCCGTGAGGGTGGCAAAGATCAGCAGCAGGACCGTGATGATGGCCATGCTGACGAGCAGCTCAATCAAGGTGAACCCTGAGCCTGCCCTGCGGGGTGTGGGGCGTGAGGTCATAATGTTTTAGCGACATGTCCGACAAAGGCTGTGTATTCGATCTTAGAGTCTGGGGGAATGGTCCCTTCGGGCGGGTCTGAGGCATCAGCCGCTGCGCCAGTGAGTGAGATGTCACGGTTTTCTGGATTGAGGGCCACCTGCACTAAGACGGTGGCTAGGTTTGGCTGAGCGGTGCCTCCCATGGCGGTAGGGATCATGGTGGAGGGCTGCACCCGAACCAAGGCGTGGAAGATAGCATTGGTCGCATCCGTTAACTCCCGGCCTTCATCATCGAAATAGCGCCAAGGTTTAGTCGCAGGTGCTGCAATGAGCACGCTGTAATCTGTCTGCGCGGCTTCATAGAGCAGGCGTTGGCCGATCTGGGAAGTCACGGTCACATTCATGGCCTGACGAAAGGTGCTGAGGCCCGCAGGCAGCAGACCGATCATCAAGGTAACCGTGGAGGCTGCGATACCGATGGCGACGATGATTTCTACCAAGGAGAAACCACGACGGGAGATGGAAGGTTGGGGAGAGATTTTCATGGTTCGTGCAGGGTTAGGGGCGGAAGGCCCGGATGTTGCCACGGGAAGGCTTTACCTGGACCGTGACGTAGTTGGAGGGCAGTGACTTGTGGTCGTTCTGCGGATAGAGGGTCAAAAACCAACGCTGCTGAGTATCGAGGTCGGTGCTGCCGTCAGGAAGAAAGCGCACGCGATACGCAGTGTAGTCTGTGCCTGCGTCACCAATGGCGATCTGCTCATCACCAGTCTTCCAATCATTTTTTAATCGTTCAGCCGTGATGAGGGTGGAGAGCGTGGCGTCTTCACTGATTTTGACGGCATTGGGTAAGTGGCGGACCTCGCGCACAGGCGTTGCCTTGTTGTTATCCTGATCAAACATGAAGGCCTGAAGGGAGGTAACACCGCTTTCTTCTCCAAAGGCGTTTAGGCTTGTCGGTTTGTAGAAGCGAACTTCAACGACGCGGTTTCTGGTGATGGCGGTGTAGCGGGCGAGCCGCAATTCATCCACGACGGTTTCTCCTGCGGTGGTGACTTGATTGGCCTGAACGATGTCTTGAGCCACATTGGCGGCAAGCGAAAGCAATACGGTGGCCACGGTCATGACCACGAGGAGTTCAACAATGGTGAAGCCTAGACGGCGGCCACGGGCGTAAGCCCATTGTGCGGGCTGGATGTTACGGAAGCCTGAGCGACGGCTACTCTTCTCCAAATCAAGAGAATCTGGGCCAGGGAGCACAATATTGAGGTTGTGACGATTCTGTCTCATGCAATACTTTGTAATTACAGCGGGCAACTTGTTCAATATCAAAATGATTTTTTATTGGATTTTTATGACTTTCTTTAGATTCAAAGAAAGATTTGGCTAATTTCAACGCCTGCGACCTAATTCAGAAACCAAGTTCGGAAGAATTGGGTGCGGATGAAGTTAGTTTTTTCGAAAGAACATCAGGTTCAAGAGTGAAGGGGGGTAAAAGGGAACAGCCCTAAACCTCATTTCTTTCGCACAGTCTCCATATTCGCCTTCAATGGGCCAAGAACAGGGGTAAAAACCCGAATTGACTGATTCTGAGACGATGAATCATGCGTTTAGCACGCCACAAACGATCTAACCAGATTTAGAGATCCCTCGCGCGAAGTGGGGGTAAAACTCCCACGGAAAGAGGGGCCAGAGTCTAGGATTTGGCAAAAGACTCTGGCCACCGTGGGTCGGACTATTCTTGGCGGATCTGCATGCCGCCACTAAGGATGGCGGTCTTGGTGCTCTTTTCTCCTTCAGCGGGTAATTGTGGCAGCAGGAAGTAACCTTTGGCTTTAAGGGTTGCGTCTTCTGTTTTTACAATGACCCCGAGGAACGGAGCGGCCCGTTTGAGAGGTTTGGTAAAGCCTTCGGTATCGATCAGGGTAAAGCTACCTTTGATCGTGCCATTGGCTTTGTTGATGGTGAGTTTAGCTGCCGCAGGGTTGATCTCCGGGTCTTTGGACATGATCACGGTGTTTTTGCTGGTGTATTCAAAAGCACTGACATCTGGATCAATCTCTGCCTCCGCGAGCCCGCCGTCTGTGAAGAGTAAGCTGGCTGTTCCTTCGGCGGGAAGGCCGCTGATGACTCCCTTGGCTTTCTCTGCCAGATACATGCCTTGGGCGGTGAGGTTCAAGGGGCCGAACCCTGTGGCATAGGTACGTGAGGTATCGGTGGGTTTGGACCAAGTGGGCGCGCCAGTGATGGCGTTTTCGCTGATCTCTGCCCCAGATGAATCAAGCTGGAGTGTGCCTGTGATGGAACCTAGCTTTTTATACAGAAGCGTGTGGAGTATCATTTGCCCATTGGGACTCATGATGCCGCTGCTGGTGAGGCTTTGCCCATCGGCAGTTTTGCCGACAATTTTGGCCGTGCCGGTGGTGGCGACTGTGACTGTGGCATAACCGGTTCCCTGAGGGATGCTTTCAATCAATAGATCGTCTTCATCTGCGAGATCCAAGCCAATGGTGTAATAACCGACCTGCGTGAGGGTAGGGTTGGTTTTACTCCAGACGTGTTTCCAGCCTTGGATGCCTGCTTCACCATGAGTGCCGGTGAGTAAGGTGGTGTTTGGATCCAGTGTCAGAGCCACGTCCAGGTTATTGATCACAGCGCGGATCTGGGGGGCTTCAGCGTAGATATAACCTTTTGCGCTTTTTGCGCCGGCCCTGGTCGTGACTTTAAGGGTGAATTGGCCTTTGGTGGTCGTTGTGAGCGCCAAAATACCACCGAGGTCGGCATTCGAGTCAGCGTTGCGATCAATGCGACCACTGAAGCTGCCGATGATGCCGGGGTTGATGGCCATGGTTTCAAACGTAGCGACCACGGGGTCACTGGTGCCGGCTTTGTTTTTAGCGGTGACGGTCACGGTGTAGGTTTTTGCCTCACTGGGGTGTCCGGTGATGAGACCTGTGGCCGCTGAGTATTTTAGACCTTTGGGGAGTCCCGTGATTTTGAAGGTCTTCGGGTAATTGCTCGCAGTTACCTGATAGGAGAAATCTTCTCCAACGGTGAGCGGGTCAAAGGCAATGGGGTCAACCACAGGAATCTGGTAAGTTTCATAAATGGTTAGGCTGAACAACTGAGATGTCGTTGTTTCGGTTTCATCGGCTACCTGGGCGGTGAACTGGAAGTCACCTGCGGCTGTTGGTGTGCCGCTGAGGGTGCCATCGCTAGCCAATTGAAGTCCTTCGGGGAGGTTGCCTTGCAGACTCCAGGTGTAAGGCGGAACGCCACCCGAAGCATTGAGTGAGACGGAGTAGGGGACGTTCAGCACGCCAGCTGCTAGGGTGGGGGCATTGGAGATGACCAAGGGCGGGGCGGTGACGCTGATTTGCAAGGAGGCTTGATGCGTCAGGCCGCTGGTGTCTGTCATCAGGACATCGAAATCATAGAGGCCAATATTGGTGATGCTGCCGCTGATTTCACCACTGCTGCTGAGGGTTAAGCCTGGAGGTAAAGCTCCGTCTGTGAGACTCCAAGTGTAGCTGCCCAGTCCGCCGTTGCCTGCTAGGGTATAGCTATAAGGTTGGCCATAAATGCCTGTGGGGAGGGGGCTTTCTGTGCTGACCAGTGGTGCGGTGGCAACAATGGTTTGGCTGAACGTGCGCGTGCTGCTGAGTGCCGCGCTGCTGAGTGCCGCGCTGTCTGTGACGGTCAGGGTGAAGGTATAGGCTCCTGCCTGGGTGGGGGTGCCACTCAAGACGCCGTTTTCTGCGAGGTCCAGTCCTGGGGGAAGGGAACCTTCTGTTACGGTGATGCTGTGGGGCTGTGTGCCACTGGTGACTTCGAAGGTGTGGGTGTAGGCCACATTCACGATGCCGCTGACAAGTGGGGTATTGACGAGCACAGGTGTGTTTTCTGCACCTGCAACGCCGATGCCCACCATACCGGTGTCCCAGAAGCGACTGGTATCCAGCGTGAGGCCCAAGCCGGTCAGCGTGGTCTGCAAAGTTTCGTCCACTTCGAAGACGTAAGTATCTTTTGTTAGGTTGGCCGTGTTGGTCACGTCCATCAGATCCCAGGCCATGCCAGCTGCGTAGGCGAATTCAGATTCGTCATTGGCTGCGGAAATGTGCACGGTGGTGGTGCCGCTGCTGTTGGTGGTCAGGAGACCATTGACGGTGAGGTGGTCATTGTTAATGGCGGGGTCTTGGTCGTATTGGCCCCCGTCATTGGCGGCGATGGTATCCCAATTGAGGCTGCCATTGGTATTCAAATTGGCTGTCAGTTGGGCTTGGTTGATGTCGCTGGTGGTGCGGCTGATTTGGAATTTTAAGATGCTGCCGCCAGTGGCCTCGAATGTCAGAGGGGCATTGAGCGTGAGTGTGCCTAGCTCTCCAGAGGCAATGTCGTCGCCAGGAGCCAGTGTGGCGTCAGCTTTGAGCGTCACATCCTGGGTGGTCGTGATGCTGCCAGTGCCTCCGAGTGTCCCTGCTGTGACGGTGACTGCGCCTGTGCCGGTGCCTGAACCATTGGTGTTATTAACCAAGAGTGTGCCGCCGATAACTTCCGTGCCGCCTGCATAAGTATTGGCTCCAGCAAGGATGATGGTTCCTTCGGTGATAGGGTCATCGGAAAGTTGATCCGCATTCTCGTCCGGTAGGCCATCAGCACCGCTGTCCAGGTTAGGATGGTTGCGGAAAGCATTGATGGTTAGGCGCGTGTTGTTGTAGGTAGATGTATCTGCAGCACCGGGGGTGCCTGTGGCGCCGAGAGCAGGGATGGTGCTACCTGAAATGGTTCCGGTAAAGGCTGTGCGGCCACCTGTGGCAGCGGTCAAAGCGATGTTGTGAACGATGCTTACAGGGTTGGTTCCGCCCGCGCCGCCAGCAGTGCCAGTGAGCGGCACGACGACGGATCCAGGACTGATGTTGCCACTGAAGGTGACGGTGCCAGAGGTGTTTACTCCGCCGAATTCGTAACCGTTCATGAGACGCACGCCTCCTGAGTTACCGTAGCGCGTTTGGATGGCTGAAGAAGCGGTGGCTAGATTTGTGGAGGTCCCGCTTCCAGGTGAAAGACTGCGTGCAAAGGTAGCCCCAGGGGTGGCCATCAAGACGCGGCGGTTGGCCCGGTCTGTGTTGGCGGTGAAAATATTTCCACCGCTGCCATCGCCAAAGGAAATGCCTTGGGTGCCGATAGGGCTGGCTCCTGAAGCTGGAACGGAGCCTTCAATGAGCATGGTGCCGTGCGTCAGGTTTTGACTGTTGGTGTAGGTACGTGGGAGATCTGAAAAACGGACGGTACCATTCGGGCGGCCATCGGTGGTGGCGGCTCCAGGGTTACCGGGCATCCAATAAATGGTGCCTGCACTGCCGGCGCCGGAGGCGATGGGGCCTGTGAAGTAAATGGTCTGGCCACGACGCGCGGCGAAAAACTCGGTGCCCCGGCTGGCGGAGGCTAAGGTAGTGATGCCACTGAGGGTGACGGTATTCGTATTGAGGCCACCCGAGCCATCACTCTCAATGGCAAAGCGTGCGCGTCCATTCAGGTTTGCCGCAGCACCGTTGTAACCAGAAAAATCCAAGTCGCGTTCAAACACATAATCCGTGGCATCATCCAAGGTTTGCAAGCGTAGCTGCATCACCGTGCTGTATTGGGCGTTGGTGTTTTCGTGGATCATCGTGTTTGTACTGCCCAGCTTGACGGCGGCTGAAGAGTTGCCCAAGGCGCTGTTGGTATCCTTCCGGACATCCCCTTGAAAAATGACCATTCCATTGGAGATGATCGTTTCACCCGCATAGCTGTTGTTGGTGTTGGTCAGTTCAAGGTATTGAAGGGTGGAACCCGTGGGAGGGACGGTATGCAATAGCTCAATGCCGCGATTGCCTGAGATGACGCCATTGAAGCGAATCCCGTTGGCAGAGCCAGAAGTCGGCATGGTGACTTCCAGGGGGGAGTCCAGTTGGACGGGGATATTGAAGATATCATTGACCCCAGGGCTGGTTGTTGCAGTTCGTACCATCTTGGCCGTGAGAGATTCACCTGCGGAAAAGATCAGGGAGCCACCTTCAGCCGCATCCAGAGTCAGGGGATAAAAGGTGGAAGTGGAATCCCCCAGATTCAGGGTTCCCACGGTAATGGCTTCATCAAGGGTGACGCTCTGAGCGCCTGCGAGGTTGATGTTTAGATTCGCGGTGTCACCCAAAACGCTGGGATATCCACTTGTGTTCGAGGTCCAATTGGCCTGGTCATTCCAAGCGTAATTTCCGGCTGCTGTCGGCACCCAGGTGTAAGTTTCAGCGGAGGCGCTGAGCGGAATGAGACAGGCAGCTATCCAAAGCCAAGCTCGACCAAGTGAGTTGTTTTGTATTTTCATGGTATTTACCCTGTGGTTACAGGATAAACACATTAAAACCACTTTGGTTCCTTAATGAATACATAAATTTAAACCAAATT
>JAOZVT010000703.1 GCA_025869455.1 Prosthecobacter sp. | reverse complement strand
GTCGAGGCCATATATCATGGGTGGAACACAGAGTGGCGATCCCATATAATGCAACTATGCAGACTAGCGGGACAAGGAATCCCTTGGCCAGTATCCATAGCAAACGATTGCGGCTGGAGCGCAAGCGGTCGCGGGCTAGGGTGAGGGAGGATGTCATCGAAAACTAATGACCTTATTTTGTCTGGGCTTGTTCAACTACTGACGAAATATTCTAGGGAGATGTGCGGAGGTTTCTAACTAGCTGTTGATGGCCTTTGCTTATGCCATCAGACCTTTGACGACTTTGGCTTCTTCGACTCCTGTCAGGCGGAAGTCGAGGCCTTGGGAACGGAAGGTGAAGCGGTCATGATGAATGCCGAGGAGGTGCATGACCGTGGCGTGGAGATCGCGCACATGGACGGGATTTTCAGTGACGTTGTAACTGAAGTCATCAGTGGCTCCGTAAGTGGTGCCGGGCTTCACGCCGCCTCCGGCCATCCACATGGTGAAGCAGCGTGGGTGGTGGTCGCGGCCAGCTTCGGGGCTGTCCCATTTGCCTTGACCGGCAACTCCGCGCCCAAATTCACCGCCCCAAATGACGAGTGTTTCGTCCAAGAGACCGCGTTGTTTGAGGTCCTTGATCAAGGCGGCGCTGGGTTGATCGGTATCACGACAACGGGCTGTACACCAACTCGGCAGGCGGCTGTGATGATCCCAGTCGGGATGGAAAAGCTGGATGAAACGGACGCCGCGTTCTGCCAAGCGACGCGCGAGGATGCAGTTCGCTGCGTAGCTGCCTGCGCGGCGGGAGTCGGGACCGTAGAGTTCAAAGACGGACTCGGGTTCTTCGCTCAGATCCGTGAGGTCTGGCACGCTGGCCTGCATGCGATAGGCCATTTCGTATTGGCGGATGCGTGTGGTGATTTCTGCATCGTTGGTTTGCGCAAAACGCATCTGATTCATCTCCGAGAGACCATCCAACATGCTACGGCGAAGATGACGGGGGAGGCCTTCGGGATCGTTCAAGTAAAGAACCGGGTCTTTTGAATTGCGCAGTTTGACCCCCTGATAACGAGAGGGAAGGAAACCGCTGCCCCAGTAGTGATCATAGAGCGGCTGGTCGCTGGGACGCTGCATTTTTGAGATGAGGACAAGGTAATCTGGCAGATTACGATTCACGCTGCCGAGGCCGTAGCTGATCCACGCGCCCATGCTGGGGCGGCCTGGGATCTGATTGCCTGTGAGGAACTGAGTCATCGCTGGCGCATGATTGATCTGGTCCGTGGTCATGGACTTGATGAAGCAGAGATCATCCGCCACTTCACCCAGATGCGGCAGCCATTCGCTGATGGTGGCTCCGCTTTGCCCATGCTTGGAAAACTTGGTGATGCCGGGCAGGATGAGCTGCTTTTGGTTAGCCGTCATCGTGGTCAGCCGCTGGCCCTGGCGGACGGATTCCGGTAGCTCCGTGCCTGCCCATTTCATGAGGCCGGGCTTGTGATCATAAAGCTCCAGCTGGGATGGGCCGCCGGACTGGGTGAGGAAGATGACGCGCTTCGCCTTGGGCGCAAAGTGCGGCAGGCCGGGCAGTCCCAGGATGTTAGACTCTGCTGCACCTGCTTGGCCTAACAAGGTGGATAGTGCCATGGAGCCGACGGACACGCCAGTGCACTGGCCCAGAAAATAACGGCGGGTGGTGTGCAGGGAAGAGTTATTCATGGGTGATGGCTTCATCGAGATTCAGGACGAGGCTGGCGATTAAGGTATGCGCGGCGAGGTCAGGGAGGTCGGGCGATGCGATTGGCTTTTGGAGGTATTTTTGGGCGTCTTCGGGATGGGTGCGATAGTGTTGAAGGGCGAGGTCCAGTTGGTTCTGCAGGACGGTGAGTTCCTGGGGGGTAGCTTGGCGGGAAAGGATGCGCTGGGTGAGGTAGTGTAGGCGATCCGTTTCCGATTTGGATTGTTGCATCATTTGTTCGGCCAGGGCGGCGCTGGCTTCCATCATGGTGGCGTCATTGAGCAGGGTTAGAGCCTGCAAAGGGGTGTTGGTGCGGGTCATGCTGACCTCACAGACGCGGCGTTGGGCGCTATCGAAGAGGAAGGTGGGGGCGATGCTGCGCCGCCAGAAGGCATAGAGGGTGCGGCGATACTGGGCGGCACCTTCGCTCGGCTCATAGGTGAAGCGGCCCATGAAGATTTCTTCCCAAACACCGGGTGGCTGGTAGGGACGCACGGGAGGGCCACCCAGGGCAGGGTTGAGCAAGCTTGAGGAGGTGAGGGCCGCATCACGAATCATCCAGCTAGGCAGCCGGAAACGTGGGCCACGAGCGAGGAGGAGGTTCGAGGGATCGCGAGCGATGAGGTCTGCACTGGCGGCTGAGTCTTGACGATAGGTGGCACTGGTGACGATGCGGGTGATCAGGTGCTTGATGTCCCAGCTATGCTCCATGAAATCTACGGCGAGCCAGTCGAGTAACTCGGGATGTGTGGGACGCTGGCCTTGCAGGCCGAAGTCATCGGGCGTGCGGACCAAGCCAGCACCAAAGAACATCTGCCACATGTGATTGACAAAAACGCGGGCGGTGAGCGGATTGTCCTCGGAGGTGATCCAGTGGGCGAGGCCTAACCGATTGCGAGGCTGATCCTTTGGCCAGGGGGCAATGGCGGCGGGCACGTCTTGAGTGACGATGTCTCCTTTCTTATCCCAAACGCCGCGTAACAAGATGTGTGTTTCGCGCGGTTTAGCTTGTTCGGCCAGGACGGTGACATTGAGTTTGCCTGCGGCGGCGGTGACTTCTTTGAGTTGAGCCACGGCGCGCTCCAGGGAGGCTTTGGCGATTTGATAGGGATCGTAGTCTTGAAGGAATTGCTCAAAGAGGCGTTCACGCAGTTGGGTGTCCAGCTTTGATAGGTCGCTCAATTTGGCATTGGCCAGTTGTTCCAGTGGAGCGGTGTCCAAGCTGTGGACGGCAGGGCCGGGTTGATCCGTGAAGGAAAGGCGGAAGCGGCCAATGTTGGCATCGCCCTCCGTGGAGCGGTGGCGGAGTTCGAAGACGAGTTCTTCATCGGCTTCCAGCGTCAGCGGTTTGGCTAGGGCAAAGACGGCGACATGAGGTTGATTCTGAGGGGAGCCTTTGGTGGTCCAGCCATTGCGGGGATCGTCATCCAGCACGCCGAGTACACCGCCGTATTCGCGGGCTTTGGCGGCTTTCATCTCTGCATCCGCCACGGCACTGTTAACGGCAATGTCACGTACTTGAGAGCTGCTGCGGCTGCGCACCTGTACCTTGATGTCTGTGAGGATGAATTCGCCCGAGGCCCCCTGGGAGAGTCCTCCGTTTGTATGGGAGGCATGTGGCATGACCTCCAGTTTCAGGCCCGTGATATGCCTGAGTTTGATGGGCGCAATGAGGCGGTAGTCGTCTTGTTTTTTGTTAGGCCCGCTGGCTTGCACGCTGCCGTCTTTTTCCTGATGGAGGAGGGTGCCTTCTTGGGATTCCACTTTGCCATGCAGGATGTGCCAGGCGGAGAAACCTTGGGTCACTTCGGCATGGCGTTGGCTTAGCCATTGTTGGAAAGGCTTTTCTGCAGCTTGGCGGGCGGACTTCTCGATGGGCGTACGCTCGTTCACCAGCAGTTGTGCCTCCGTCACAGCCCGCTGGGCATAGGGGGACTGATAGCTGAAGTAGGGCTTGGCTTTGTTGCCAGAGGAACCGTCTTCTGCGATGCTGTTGAAGAAGGCGGAGAGGCTGTAGTAATCCGCATGGGAGATGGGATCGAACTTATGCGAATGACATTGGGTGCAGCCGAGTGTGAGCCCCATCCAGACGGTGCCGGTGGTGTTGACCCGATCAATGACGTAATCAATGCGGGACTCTTCCTTGTCGCGTCCACCTTCGCCATTGGTCATGTGGTTGCGATGAAAACACGTCGCTACTTTTTGTTCGGCGGTGGCGTTAGGTATTAGGTCTCCGGCAAACTGCTCCAGCGTGAACTGGTCGTAGGGTTTGTTAGCGTTGAAGGAATCCACCACGTAATCGCGCCAGGGCCAGTTGGTACGGCTGCCATCTTGCTGAAAGCCATCCGTATCCGCATAACGCGCAGTATCCAACCACCACATGGCCATGCGCTCGCCAAAGTGGGGAGATGCTAAAAGTCGGACGACCTGGGACTCATAGGAAGCGTGCTCAAATGAGGCGACTTCCTCCGGTGTCGGTGGCAAGCCGGTGAGGTCAAAGGAAAGGCGACGACTGAGGGTGTGTGCGGGTGCTTCGTGGTTAAGCGTGAGGCCTTCTTTAGCGAGTTTGGCCTGCATAAAGAAGTCCACCGGATTGCCCTGAGCGGGGGATTTGACGGGCTTTTCAAAGGCCCAGTGTTTTCCCCAAACGGCACCTTCGGCAATCCACTGGCGGAGGATGCTGACTTGGTCTGGGGTAAGGCGCGGCTTGTTGGATTTTGGCGGCGGCATCAAATCATCCACATCCTCCGTGATGATGCGGGCGAGGAGGTCGCTGGTTTCTGGATGGCCAGGTTTGAGGGCGGCTAGCGCACCTTCTTGGGTGTCTAGGCGTAGGTCGGCTTTGCGGTGGGACTCGTCTTGGCCGTGGCAACTGAGGCAGTTATCCGAAAGGATGGGCAGCACATCACGGCTGAATTTGATGGGTTCCGCGCTGTGCAGCGGGAGCGACAAAAAAACAGCAAGCAAGGCGATGAAACGAACCGACATGGACAATACCATGTCTTAAATAACGCCACTGGCCACCTAGTGTGCGTGCTCTACCTTTGGATTATTCAGGCATGGTGAGGGCGGCGGGGCTTTTTTTACAGGATTAACAAGATTGCAGGATTAACAGGATGGGAAGGGGGGACTTTGAGACTCTGCGCGTGCGGTTGCCTTGACTCTTTGACCTCACCTCTCTGGCACGCCTTGAGGAACTTCCATGCCGGGGAGGGGCTGGTGAAAGGTGATTTCGGGTGGGCCGGGGGCTTGTGGCAGGGTTTCGGCCAAGGGGCCTTCGATGAGTGTCCAGGTGAGACCTGTGCAGTAGCGTGAGGTCCAGGTGTTGCGGCGAATCAGGGTATCCGCCGCGCCGTGGCGGAGGTAGGGGAAGTGCTTTTTGTGACTCAGTGCGAGCTTGAGGGGTGATAGATCATTGGTTAGGCTGATGATCTGCAGCGGGCGCACGGGGCCTTTGTTGAATTCCTCTTCATAGGTAAGGATGGCGGCCAGGGCAGGGGCGGCGGCTCCTAGCCCAATGTCCCAAAGGATGAGTGGCGTGGCCTCTTTGGGTGAAACGCCTGAGGGTAACCGGAGATGCTGCGCGAGCTGGGCTTCCTCATTCCAGGCGGGCGTTGTGACATCGGTATCAATGGTTAGGCCGGTGGTGATGTGGAAAATGCGTGGAGGTTCACCAGGCGTGAGGCTGAGTTCATAGTCACCGACGCACTGCGCGTGATCGGGACTGATGACGGGCGGCTTGGTGGTGGTGATAGGATGATCTATGTCTTCCACTTGCAGGATCTGGCGCTTCTCCTGATACAGCGGCAGGAAGCGATCTTCCAAGATGCTCTGGCGGATCTCGCGCATGAGCTGGTGGTAGAAATGAATGTTATGCTGTCCCATGAGCTGCCAGCCCAGAGGCTCCTGCGTTTTGGTCAGGTGGTGGAGGTAAGCGCGTGAATACTTGGCGCAGACTGGGCAGGTGCAGTTGGGGTCCAGCTTATCCTCAGAGAATTTATACACGGTGCGGCGAAGCTGAACGATGCCACGAGAGGTGAAGACGGAGCCGCGTTTGGCCACCTGCGTGGGAATGATGCAGTCAAACATGTCCACGCCACGATGCACGGCCTCCAGAATGTCAAGCGGGGTGCCCACACCCATGAGGTAACGCGGGCGATCTTCTGGCAGCAGGCAGGCGGTGAGCTCGCAGGTGTCTTCACGTTCGGCCTTGTCTTCTCCTACGGCCAGCCCGCCAATGGCGAAGCCGTCAAAGGGAAGCTGCATGAGGCCTTCTGCACTTTCCCGCCGTAGATGCGGATAAAGAGCGCCCTGGACAATGGCGAACATGGATTGCGGTGAGTCCTCCCGTGCAGCTAAGCTGCGTACGGCCCAGCGTTGGGTGACCTGAAGGGCCGTGCGGGCAGCGGCTTCATCTGCGGTAGAGGGGATGCATTGATCCAGCACCATCATGATGTCACTGCCAATGGCCATCTGTGTCTGAATGCTTAGTTCAGGACTGAGGAGGATGCGCTGACCATCCACATAACTTTGGAAGACCGCGCCAGCTTCCGTCATGGAGCGGGAATGCGGTAAGGAGAAGATCTGATAACCGCCGGAGTCGGTGAGGACAGAGCCGGGCCAGTTCATGAATTTCTGGATGCCGCCCATCTTCTTAAAGACTTCCGGGCCGGGGCGCAGGAGCAGGTGGTAGGTATTGGCTAGGAGGATTTGCGAACCAGACTCATGCAGGGTTTCTGGAAGCTGGGCCTTCACCGTGGCCTGCGTACCCACTGGCATGAAAAGCGGCGTGCGCACGGTGCCATGCAACGTGTGAAAGGTGGCGGCACGGGCGCGAGAATCGGTAGCCTGGGCTTCGAGCTGGAAAGCGAGTCGGGAGGGAGACATGGAACAGCCTTTCCGTATCGCCATTTTGGCGTCCGTCGAGAGGCAATACGAATGGAGCTTCGCGGTCATCGCTTCCGCAACACTTGGACCGGAGTTGCTGCGTAGATCTCCATTCAGATGAGTGGATTCTAACGCATTTTAAAGCGGCCCTATTTTCGGTTGGACAATGGCTCGGTTACGATTATCTGACGCTCTATAAGATGCTTTCTTTTATGAGTTTA
>JAOZVT010000702.1 GCA_025869455.1 Prosthecobacter sp. | reverse complement strand
CTTTTGGATGAACGGGGTCTTCACATGCAGACCTGCTTCGGTGATGGTATCTCCAATGGGTTTACCAAACTGGGTGATGATCACCTGCTCGGTCTCGCTAACCGAGTAGAGACTGGCACTGCCAATGATATAAAGGCCGAAACCACAAATGAGGATGAGTAAGGAAAGAGCAGGTTTCATCGTGCAGAGCGTGCGGAAGGGTTAACTGACTTTAGAGCAGAGCCTTGAGCTTTCTGCTGGAGGTTCATCATCGGGAGAAATTGTGGAACTTGATCATCAATGATAACCTTGCCTGGAATGTTAGGCAGCACCTCACTGAGCGTTTCCAGATAGATGCGTTTTTTGGTTACATCCGGTGCCTTGAGATATTCGGTAAGCAGGGCGGTAAACTTGGCTGCATCCCCCTCCGCTTCGTTGACGCGCTGGGTGGCATAACCTTCAGCCTGACTCACAGCTTGTTCGGCAATGCCGCGCGCCTCAGGAATCACGCGATTGTATTCACCATTGGCTTGGTTGATGGCAGACTCTTTTTGCTGCTGCGCACGGTTCACTTCATCAAAGCTATCCTTCACTTCAGCTGGTGGGTTTACATTGCCAAGTTGTACCTGATCAATATGCACCCCCATGTCCAAGGTGGTCGCAATGGCTTGCAAGCCCTGCAATGCCTGCACCTCAATTTCCTGACGCCCCACCGTCAGCACTTCATCAATGGAGCGATCTCCGATCACTTCACGCATCACTGCTTCAGACATGTCCCGCAAAGTGGATTGTGGCTCGATGAAATTGAAAACAAAATCACGCGCGTCAGAGATGTGAAACTGGACCACCCACTCCACCACGGCTGCATTCAGATCACCCGTGACCATATTCTTCTCATTGGCCATGTCTTGGTAATCGTCATTGAATTGGAACTCATTGGTTGCGCCTCGTGAGCCATAACCAAACTCCAACTTCAACTGCCGCCGGATCTCCACCTGCGTGACCTGATCAATGCCAAAGGGCAGTTTAAAATTCAGACCAGGCTGAGTAGTGTCCAGGTATTTACCAAACCGCTGAACCACCCCCACGGAGCTAGCGGGCACTTGGTAAAAACTGGAGAGCAAGCCAATACCGAAGATCAAAGCCAAAAGACCAAAAAGAATTCGGCCTGGGTTAATCTTCAGATTCGCTGGATTGGGAAACGGGAGATTCGGAGGTCGTGACGCAGCCATGCAGTCACCGTAGCGGCGGCAGGGAGGCAGGGCAAGCGCTCAGGCATTATAGAATCCGCCGCAGAATGGAACCCCTTCATTTAAGACTCCGCAAATAGGCCACAAGATCCAGCAGTTCCTGTTCGGTTAAAGTCGTATCCAAGCCCATCGGCATGAGGCTTGTCGTGAGAGTGGTATTTGAAACAATCTGACCATGCGGCAGGTTTTTCTCCTGACCTGCCACATCCATGAGCAACAAACCTTCCGCCGTATGGCTGCGGATCACCCCCATGACGGTCTGTCCATCCTGCATCTCGATAACATGCGCCTCGTAATCACGCGCCAGGGTATTGCTAGGGAAAAGGATGCTTTCAAGAAGATCACGCTCTGTGCGGATAGCGCCAATCTTAGAAAGATTCGGCCCAATCGAGCGCCCAACTCCACCAATCTGATGGCAGGCGATGCATGTCCCTTTGCCTAACGAAAAGTTTTTCACCCCTTCTTTCACCCGCCCGCGAGTGGTCACCGCATCGGCCAATGGGCCTAGCTGCCGTTTCTTTGCATCCATGACTTCTTCCGCCCGCTGCCGAGCAGGTAAAAGAATCGTTTCAAAAATCTCAGGAGGCTGACTGCTAAAGGCCGTGCGGTATAGACTCTCTTGCTGACTGATTAAAGCCGGATTCTTGGCCAACTCCACCGCTAGCACACGGGCTATTTCGGCATCCTTGGTCTTGCGAGCTAAGATGATCAATTCCTTCATCTCCACAGGCCCCACCGTTGCCAAGGCCGGAGCCAATTCCCTCACCTGCTCTGACTTTAGCGGCACTGTGGCCAACATAGTGGCAGCTTGGATTCGTGCAGCAGCCGAGGAATCTCCCCCGATCAAAACCGACAACAGCAGATGAAAAGTCGGCTCCGTGATTTTCAGTCCCTTCATCGCATCCAGAGCCTTGAGCCGAAGGGATAGTGGCAACTTACTATCATCTGCTAAGACTTGTAACTGCACATCATACGGATGGGTTTTGAGACGCTTCAAGGCCGCCAAAAGCAATGGCAATCCATCATCATTTTTAGGCTCCAGTAGGGGCAACCAATCTGGATTCACTTTCGCAATGGCTTGACGGGAAAGCACTCGCAAAGCCACCTGCCGCTGTGACACTGAAGTCTTGGCAAGCATGGCCGTGATGAGCTTCTGCGTCTCCGGCTTCTCAATCAAAGCCGTACAAAATCCGCTCAATGCTTGCAACCGCTGCGAAGAGATCTCACGATCACCTAACCAAGATTGTAATTTGGGAGCCACCCATTCATCCGCATCCGGGTGTTTGGTTACGACATGGAGAGCCACTCGGGCCAGATCAGCATCCTCAGAGTCCAGGTGATCTGCAGCCAGCCCCAAGTTCAGATTCGTCTTAGCCGCATCTTCCGGCTGTTGATCCACGATTTGAAGCAACCGCCGCAGAAGAATCGGATCCTTGGCTTCACGAACAGTATCCAAACCGATCCAACTGCTCTGCATCGCCGCATTCATCACGGCATGTTCCAGCACGGGTTCTAGCGGTTTGGCCAACAACTGACTCAAGACAGGCCGAAAAGCCGGAGTTTGTGATGTCATCCGCGCAGCAGCCGTCAGCGCATGCAGAAGCGCCCGAGGATTTTCACTCTGCAACTGACGCAGAATCTCATCCTCCGTCGTCAATTGCCAATCCGGCTTCCAATCCATCTCCACCGTTTCAAGCTTCTGAGATTTGGCGGGACGGATACGATACACACTGCCCAGCATATCCGGCTTGGCCATTAGCGAAGATGGACAGCCGATGCGGAACCAACCGCCTGTATTTAAAACGATCAGAGAGCCATCCCGATCTTCAATGACATCCGTGAGATGGACATCAGGATCTTGGATTTTGAGGAACTCATTCTCCACTGCCCTGAAGGTCGCCCCCGTGGGTGTCAATTCCATCCGCACCAGCCGCTGCGTGTTAAAGTGCGTCACAAACAATGAGAGAGCAGAGGTAGGCAGACTCTTTCCTGCCGAACCAAAAGTGCAACCACTCACCGCCACATGGCCAAAGTTATGAATGATCGGCATGGTTTCCAAAGTGCGGGGTAGATCTGCAATGGCCTGCATCTGATCCGCACGCTCATACACACCGCCGTAAAGCCAATGCATCAGCGTGTCTCCACGTGGATTGCTGTAATAGAGATTGCAGGTACCCACGATGTCGCCCTGGGGGGTAAAGGCGATGCCTGTGGGATTGTCCGCACACCCGAGTGAATGCCACAGCACATCACTACCATCAGGTTTGCAGGACCAAATGCCACTGGCCTTGCCCTCGCGGACCACGTTCCCATCTTTACCCGTAGCCGCATGGCCTTTGCGCCCGTGGCACCAGTAAAGCCGACCATTCGGATGCAGCTTCGGCCCATGCACGTCAGCAGCATTACCCGTGTAGTCAAAGCCTGACACGATCATCTCCCTCTGATCCGCCACGCCATCCGCATTGGTATCCGTTAGCTTCCAGATCCCCGGTGGGCTGCCCACATACAGACTGCCATTCAGCCAAGCCGCCCCTTGCGGAAAGGTCATCTTATCTGCGAAAACAGTGCTTTTATCGTAGTGGCCATCCTGATTGGTATCCTCCAGCATCAAGACGCGGTTAGGCGGATTCGCCTCCAACTGTGCCTTATTCCAATTCACACCCACGGCATCCCCAATGAACAGCCGCCCCCGATCATCCACACAGCCCATGATGGGATGCATGACCAGAGGCGATGCCGCTGCAACAGTCAGCGTGTATCCCTCCGGCAGGGCATGATCAGGAGCCTTCGGCAGAGGAGAATTTCGTGAAATCACCGTTTCTCTCCGTCCACTAGCTGGAATCTCGTGCCCCGGGTCAGGGGGCAGGTCAGCCGCATTGGCAACACTTGCCATCAACAAAGGTATCAGCAGGGTCAATTCCTTGGACATCATGACAACATGACGCAGCCAAAAAGCACTTCCTGTCAAAACCGCAGCGCGTGCATCACAACAACACCAGTTTTGGCGATTTCAGGCGCTACTTGACCACTCCAGGCTAATTTTAGCGGTTGCGTGTCATCGCCCCACGCAGAGCCGTGCGATAGTTCACCACGGCATCCGCAATAGAGCTGCTCACCGACTGGCGATAGGTGTCTGAAGCGATCAGACGGCACTCATTGCCATTGGTAACAAATCCCCCCTCAAAGAGAATCCCTGGACGTTTGCAGCCAGTCAACACACTCCACTGAGCGCGTTTGATGCCGCGATCCACAAACTTAAACTTGCTGATGACCATGGCATGAACTGCCGTTGCTAGGGCAATGTTCGCAGAGTCGTGGGAATTTCCCGTGACACCACCCGCATTATAGCCGCCACCGCGCTCCAGGCTGGCGGAACTGCCCTGAGGAGTCAGCGCAAAGGTTTCGATCCCACTCGCCGCACTGCCACCCGAGTTAAAATGCAGGCTAAGGAAGATGCTATTCGGGGTCGCATTCGCGATAGCCACGCGCCCGCCGAGGGTGATGAAGGTGTCTGTGGAACGCGTCATCACCACCTTAAAGCCACGGCGTGTAAGCTCGCCTTTCAGCACCTCTGCCATCTTGAGGGCAAAGTCTTTTTCATACCCATAAACCCCGCGTGCGCCCGCATCATGACCGCCATGTCCGGCATCCAAAACCACCGTATCAAAAGGCTCTGCATCAGTGATGTAGGTAGGGCGTAAAACGGGGTCAATCAGTTTGCAAAGGTCAATGCGGGAAAACAAGGCTTTGCCACCATATTCCTGCACAGGATAACTGAGGATGAATTTGATGTTATTGATCAAAAGTTCCTGGCTGCCAATCGTGCCCTTCAGGATAAGATTGTTTGAGCGCAACCACACATGCTTGTCTTCCACCTTGTAGGAATTGAAGCGATAGAACTGATGCAAGCTGTCTCCCGTGATGTAATCACGTCCATTCACCTTTACGATCTGCCAGCCTGAATTCGAAGGCAGTCGAGTTGGTATCTCTGGTGTCGAGGTGGTAACGACCGTCTTGGGTTCAGGCGTTTTGTCATCGTCTTTTGCATGACCAAATTCGCCATCGCTACGCTCTTTGTTAGCGGAGCTTTTTTCCGCAACCGCAGGTTTCGAGGGCTCTGATTTCTTGGCCGTGCTCGGCGTCGAGCTAGATTTTTTGCTAGTGGAGGAACTGCTGCTCCCAGACTTCGGTTTGATGGTCGTGACCTTGGGTTTTGGCCCAGGAGTCGCAGGTTTGGGCTTTTCCTCCACCACGGGAGCTGGCGGCGGCGCAGGTGCCTCTTCCTTCTTTTTTCCAAAGCCGAACACCCGCCCCATGAAACCCGGCTTTTCCCCATCAGGATTATTTACATCAGCCTGTGCCGCTGTGAAGGCGAATGTCGTCATTGCTAATATCAAGCAGCGAACGGTTCGGTGTGGAGCGAGCATATCGAATCTCATGAAAAGCAAAACAGCGTGAAAAAAACGGTACTAGCCGGGAAAGCCAGAGATTAGAGATTAAGCATTTTCAGGCATTTGGCAAACCAGTTGTCATTTGGGTATGCGAACTTGCTGCATGTCAGTTGACAGACAGCCCCCTTTCCGTGTGTTCTTTAGCGATGCGTTTTACCCTCCTCGCGTGCCTTTTTCTCAGCCTTGTCCCCGCCTTTGCCCAGCAAAAGGCGAAAAAGAAAGTCTCTACGCCCCCTTCCCCACCCGCCATTCCTGCCGACACGCCCTGGGGTGATTACGTGGAAAAAGATTTCCCATTCATTAGCAGTGTACTGGACTGCCGCGACCTAGGGGAGGGCTTCCCTAAGGATAATCTCACCCCACGCGGTCTGATTCTCAACCTTGGCCATAATCTCTGGGCTTGTTTCGATACCGATCTCCTTCGCATCGCCTGCATCTGGGAGGGAGAGGAAGGCAAACCACCCATCACGCCTGATGCATTGGCCCCTGGCTCCTACCATGTGGCAGGCCAAAAAACCAAAGATGGACAAGACTACCTGCCTAAACCCATCGGCAAAGTGTGGTTAACCAATGGCATTTATCCCGGCTGGCAAATCGGAGACAAACCCGCATTCACAGACCCCCGTGAGCCATCGGCGAGTCCTGAGGAGGTGGGGCGTGGAAGTCTTGCTGTCAGCAGTTTTCGAGGTGTCACCGCCGAGACCACTCCTCCAGAGAAGCTCACTCTAGAGACGCTCACTCCAGGAGGCAAGTGGACTTTGAATTACATTCTCGACGGCATGACCATCTCCGAAAGCTGGGGGATCAGTTATGTTAGTGCCAACGGGCCGCCAGTGCCTTACGTAAACAGATACATTCAGCTTCCTCCGCACTCGAAACACACCCTTCTCGTGCTCGGCAGACTCGTGAAAGGCTTTCACACTTCTGTCTTGGGGTGGAACAAGGACAAAAAGATATCAACCCAAATCACGCCAAAAACGAGTGGAGAACTTCAGTATATCGAGATTGAGCCTTCCGAAGAAAAAGCATTTTTGGAGATCACTTACAGCGGTTCACGGTCATCCGTTGAAGATCCTACAAGTCTGACACCCCCGCTTTTACTCAACCACTGGCCAGAAACCGTCTCCACCCCT
>JAOZVT010000701.1 GCA_025869455.1 Prosthecobacter sp. | reverse complement strand
CAGCGGCCACACGCAGATCAATCATCAACCCCACGGACACAAAGAAGAGGGTCAGGAAGAGGTCCTTGATCGGCATGATGTCTGCCAGGATGCGATGTTTGAAAATGGATTCGCTGACGGCTAGTCCTGCCACAAAGGCACCAAGAGCTAAGCCTAGTTGAAGGAGGCCTCCGACAAAGGCGAGCCCGATGCAGGAGCCGACCACGCTGAGTGTAAACAACTCACGATTGCGAGTGCGGGTGACCGCATTCAGCAAGGTGGGAATGACCCAGCGCGCCGCCACACCTGCTAGAATGACAAAGAGACCGCCGCGAGCCAGCAGTGAACCCAGGCGCTGCCATAGACTCTCATCCGCACTGCCTTCATTCAGCAGCAGTGGCAGAATCAGAAAGAAAACAATGATGAAGAGATCTTGGAAAATGGCGACGGCTAGGGACATGCGTGCCCCAGGGCTGGCTTCCAGTCCTAGATCTTGAAAGCTCTTCAAGCTCACTGCCGTGGAACTCATGGCCAAGGCCACGGCTAGAATGATGGAGCCTGTGACAGAGAAGCCGCCCAGCCAAGCCGCTAAGCCCGCCAGGGCACCACACAACCCCATTTGCCAGCCGCCGCCGACAAAGGCCAAGCGTCTGACATAGCGCAGATCACTGAGGGAAAACTCCATACCCAGGGTGAACATCAGCAGCATGACGCCAAACTCGGACATGTGCGCGATTCGTGCCTCAGACTCACCACCGCCCAAGAGGTCAAGCACGCCACTGTTAGCCACGATGACCCCGCAAATGAAGTAGCCAGCCAGCAGGGATTGCTGGAGTCTGAGCAGCAACAGGGAGACGATAACGACCGTCGTGAGCATGACCGCTAGCAGGGTAAACAGCGGCGGTAATGACTCGGCGGCAGCTAGCAAAGGAGTCAAACGAAAGGGCATGGCTGTCCTTGGACACGGCAAACACTCTCCTCAAGTGGGAATCCTAAATCAGATCATTTTCCTATCCTGAACTGCCTCAAAAAAGAGAGGCAGTTCGGAGTCGGATCAATAGATCATCGCATTGTCAGGCGCGGTCGTTTCTTCGATCTTGGCATCCTTGATCACCGGAATGGTTTGGTCACCACTCTTTTCATAGCTCATGGTGCCAGAGACTTTCACCCAAGTCATGTCTTTGAATTCAGGGGCTTTGTCGCCAAATTCCACAGGCACTGAGTAGGGGCGTGCATCCGCAGCGCAGCATTGCACGAGCATGCGGAAGATGCGCAGACGGCGGCCTTCCGCATTGTTCACTTTTTCAGGCAACACTTGGGCGGTCGTCTCTACGGATTGTCCTGTGATGACCTTTTGCACTTCCAGATCTCCCCCGGTGTAATAGATCTCCGGAACTTCCAAAATGAACTCACCTTTGCTATTCTGGGGCACCTGCTGTTTCAGATCTTCCAGCGTAAAGCTGCCGTAGCTCTGGGACTGTTTGGGGGCAGAAACGGCGGCTTTAGCCACAGCTTCTGGATCATTGTATTTCTCCGGTGGCGGGATCGGTGTGTCGGGAAGCGGAACTGGTTTTGGAGCCGCCCGGGTCGGCTTGGAGCCATCTCCACGCAGCGTAAATTCATCCGCCCTCGCCGTGGAGTTGTAATTCGGATTATAGACGCCTTTGTTCATCACCGCATTGGAGCTGAACTGATCTGGCGACTGGAAGGCTGCCCAGGTAATCGGTGCAGCAAGGATCAGGATGGCCACGAGCCTTCCCGTCCAACCGCTTTCTTCCAAAACCCCGTGACCATGATGGTCGTGATCATGGCTGATTGCATGAACATGATCATGTGAATGGCTGTGATCGTGGTTATGCCCACAGCAGCCTTCTTGATGAGCATGATCATGTGAGTGATCGTGTCCACAATCAGACTTATGGGAATTGCCGTGCCCGCAACCCTCATGATGATCATGCGAATGGCCGTGATCATGACCGCAGCCTGCTTTGTGTGAATGATCATGTGCATGGTCGTGCCCACAGCATCCGCCATCTCCATGATCATGGCCTTCACAGCCTGCCACTTCGGAGCCCATGGTTAGCAAATTGAACAAGCCCATGATGCCCAATCCAATGCCCGTGACTAAGACCATTTCACGGAAGATGCCATCTCCCGGCAGGTAGGCATTCACGCGGCCTGAGAAATGGAAATAGAGCAGAATACCGCTCCAGAGAAGGAGCAGGGAAACGCTGATTAGTTGAATGATGGTGCGGGTTCCACTCATGGTTTTGGCGTGGTTTGGAGAAGTTGAATCAAAGCGGACCAGGGTTCAGCAAGGATGGCGATAAGAATGAAGGTGCCGAGTAGCAGGGCGATCACCATCCGGCGTTTGAATACTGCAGAATACATGAACATCAGCTTGATGTCCATCATTGGGCCGAACACCAGGAAGGCCAGTTTTGCAGCCATGGAGAAGGAGGCCATTGGAGCGGCAATGAAGGCATCCGAGGTGCTGCATAGAGACAATACGAAGGACAGTCCCATGATGGACGGGATGGCCAAGTATTCTCTACCAGCCACAGTATCCAGAATGGCCTGATTGACTTGGGTATTGAAGACGGAGGTGATGATCACGCCGACGGTGAAATACATCCCCGTGTCTAAGAAATCACCCATTGCCGTGCGCATGGCATGGACGAGACGGGCATTGAAGCTCGGTTTGGGAGCGTCTGAGTGAGCGTGCTCTGTCTCGTTGGTTTCAATCCCGTCGGCCACACTCGCTTTCAGCAACTGGGCTGGTTTGAATTTCAGGACAATGAGGCCCACAATGACCGCCACTAGATACCCCAAAGAAAGACGTGCGATGGTCATGCTGGCATTTCCCAGCATCGTCCAGCCAGTGATTTTTTCGAATTCCTTAAAAGCTGTCAGCGTGCTCACGGCCACGATGGGGTTCATGATGGGCGCTGAAAGCATGTAAGTCAGCGCGCAGGAGAGTGGCAGGCCCTTTTTTACCAGCCGACGGATCACCGGAACGACGGCACACTCACAGACGGGGAAGATCAGTCCCAGGAAACCCGCCATGAATGTGGCGATCACCTTGTTCTTCGGTAACACACGATCCAGGAGCTTGGCCGGAAGAAAGGCATCAATCAGGCCCGAAAGCATGGTGCCGATCATGATGTATGGCGCTCCCTCAAAGAGGATACTGAGGAAGGCCATCAAGACGTCGCCAAGGCGACTGGGTTCGGACAAAGCAGCTAAAATCATGGGGTGTGAGCTTTTAAACGTGCGTCATGGACTGATTCAAGCGGGAAACGTTCAGCCTGAACAATTCAAGCGGTGAAATTCGCAGATTTGAAGACTGCTCTTCCAAATTCACTCCCAACTGATGGCTGGTCGCAGTCCTTGTTTGTCCTTTTGCAATCCATCACTACATTAGCAGCAATGACGCTGCAAGACATCGGTTGGAATGCTGCCTTTGAAGAAACCTTCACCCCCTATTACAAGGAGGGCTGGGTGCCTGCGCGCCTCACTCGCGACAACAAGATCACCTATGGTGCCCTGGTCGGGGATGGGGATGAGTTTGAGGCCATCATGTGCGGCAAAGTCTATCATGACGCGGAAACCGATGCCGATCTACCGGCTGTGGGAGATTGGGTGGCCTTGGAAGTCGGGAGCGATGATCGCGAGCATGTCATTCGGGCGCGCTTGCCCCGTCAGACCTGCTTTTCCCGCAAGATGGCAGGCAAAAGCACGGAGGAGCAGGTCATCGCTGCCAATGTGGATGTCGTTGTCGTCGTTACCGATGCAGGCACAGACTTTAGCCTCCGCCGCATGGAGCGTTACTTCACGATCATTTCCCGCAGTGGGGCCAAGGCCGTGGTTTTGGTCAATAAGTCCGACCTTTACGAAAAGGAAGACAATGAAGACGCGGCGGCGCAAATCCAGGCGCTGAATCCAGAGGCCGATGTCCACATCACCTGCGCGACGAAAAAACGCAGCCTCTCGGTGTTACGTCAGTACCTTAAAAAAGGTCAAACGGTCACCCTCATCGGATCCAGCGGCGTTGGTAAATCTTCCGTTCTGAATCAATTGCTGGGAGACGAGTATCAGTGGACGGATGATGTCAATGAACTCACGGGCAAAGGTCGCCACACCACCACTGCGCGGGAGCTCATCATCCTGCCAAAAGGTGGCATCCTGATTGACAATCCCGGCATCAAGGAAGTGCAGATGTGGACGAATGAAACCATCCTGCGGGAAGGTTTCGCCGATATCGAGGATCTCGCTCTCCAGTGTAAATTTGGAGACTGCAAGCATGGCAAGGATGCAGGCTGCGCCATTCGGGCGGCTTTAGAAGCTGATAAACTGGAGCCTGGACGTTATGAGGGCTATCTGAAGCTGGATGAAGAGATTGAAAAACTTCGTCGTAGCCAGAAAAAACGCCAGATGACGGTGGAGCGCCGATCCAAACGCGAGCAACGCGCAAGGGTCACTCAATACGAGAAACGCCGCGATCCTGACCACGAATTGGAGCCTCGTGGACGCTGATTTGAGTAAAACACCAATCTTTTGAGGCAAAAAACCTCTTCTGTGTCGTTTTGAACATGGAGGTCCTGTCTTGACTCTCACACCCCTACCATTGAGTTTTCCCCATAGCATGTCTGATACCGCCCCTTCGCCAGCCGCCGTTCCTGATTCCGAATCCATTCAGAAAGCCTCAACCTGGGTTCAACCCTTGCGCCAAGAAATTGGCCGTGTCCTCGTTGGGCAGATCGAGCTGGTGGACCGCCTCTTGGTGGCTCTTTTGACCAATGGGCACGTACTTCTGGAAGGGGTTCCTGGTTTGGCCAAGACGCTCGCCGTTCGCACGCTCTCCAGCGCCCTGCATGCCGATTTCAAGCGCATCCAGTTTACCCCAGACCTTCTGCCTGCGGATGTCATCGGGACCATGGTTTATAATCCGAAGGAAGGCACCTTCACCCCACGCCTAGGCCCCATTTTTGCCAATTTGGTGCTGGCAGATGAAATCAACCGTGCTCCAGCCAAAGTGCAAAGCGCCCTTCTGGAGGCCATGCAGGAGCGTCAGGTCACGATCGGTGATAACACCCACAAGCTGCCAGATCCCTTCATGGTATTGGCCACGCAGAACCCGATTGACCAAGAGGGTACCTACACCCTGCCAGAAGCCCAGCTTGACCGCTTCCTCTTCAAAGTGCGTGTGGACTATCCGACGCCTGTTGAGGAACGCAAAGTGCTGGATGCCATGGCCACCAGTGCGCCAAAGCTGGAGGTGAATCAGATCACCAAGACCGCCGATATCGTGGCTAGCCGAGTGTTGGTGAACAACATTTACATGGATGAAAAAATCCGTGATTACATTGTCTCCATCATCCAGGCCACTCGCAAGCCGGATGCTTATGCCCCACATCTGAAGCTGCTCATTCGTTGTGGTGCCTCTCCGCGTGGTACCATCAATCTGGCGCTCGCAGCCAAAGCCTACGCCTTCCTTGCTGGACGCAACTACGTGACCCCGCAGGATATCAAGGATCTTGCCCCCGACATCTTGCGCCATCGTATCTTGTTGTCTTATGAGGCCGAGGCTGAAGGGATCAGCAGTGAAGACGTCATCAAGCAATTGCTTGATAAACTGCCGGTGCCTTGATTTTTAGCGATCGTTGGTCATGAAATTCTAGAGCTGGTTTTGCCTGCTCGACCTTTGATTTTTTCTCATGCTTAAAACACCTGACAGTGATGAACAGCTCACCCGCATTCTCAAGCGGGTGCGGCGCATTGAATTGATCACGCGTGGCATGGTGAAGGAAACTCTCGGTGGTCAGTACCACTCCCGATTTAAAGGGCAGGGGATCGAGTTTGATGACTTCCGTGAATACCAGGCAGGGGATGACATTCGCTTCATTGACTGGAATGTCACGGCCCGCATGGATGAACCTTTTGTGCGGAAGTACATTGAGGAACGCGAACTCACCGTCATGATCGTGGTGGATGTCAGCGGTTCCGGGGACTATGGCAGTCAGGAAGATAGCAAGCGCGAACGTGCCGCTGAAGTGGCTGCTGTTTTCGCTTTCAGCGCTGTTCAAAATCAGGATAAGGTGGGCCTCATCCTCGTCTCAGATCAGGTGGAGCATTACCTGCCTGCACGCAAAGGGAGCGCTCATGCCTTGCGCATCTTGCGTGACATTCTGACCATCCAACCGAAGAGCCGGAAGACCTCTCTAGCTCCAGCTTTGGACTTGTCTATCGAGCGCATAGCTCACCGCGCCTTGGTCGTCTTGGTCTCAGACTTTTTGACTCCAGACACGGCCTGGGAGCACAATCTCCGCGCGGTGGCGGCTAAGCACGATGTGGTAGCCGCGCAAATCAGTGATCCACATGAATGGCAGTTGCCATCTTCAGGACGAATTTGTTTGGAAGATCCAGAAACCGGGGAGCAATTCATCGTCAATACCTCACACCCGGCTGTGCGTTTGAAATATGCGGAGGCTATTAGCGAGCGCCAAGAGTCTTTGTCTCGGCTGCTTCGCAAAAACGGGGTCGAACGCATTGATGTGCGGATGGACGATGATTACGCTCCAGCGATGAAGGCCTATTTTCGGGCGCGCAGAAGGAGGAAGCGTTAATGATAAACTTTTTGTTAGCCCAGGCAGCGCCACAGCCGCCGCCACAGCCACTGCCGCATCCAGAATTGCCGGAGGTTTTTCTGCCGTCGGCACCGTTGCCCCTTTGGATTTTTATTGTCGGAGCGCTGATTTTAGTAAGCGCCTTCAGCTTGGTCATTTGGTTGTTGATGCGCCCTGGTAAAGCCACGCCACCACCGCAGAAAAAACCTTGGCAAACGGCCATGAATGCTTTGAAA
>JAOZVT010000700.1 GCA_025869455.1 Prosthecobacter sp. | reverse complement strand
ATGGCATCATGCTGGCAATCGCTTGCGGGGTCGCTGAATCGCGGAATGTGGATGCCTTAGTCATCGCTGCCCATTCAGGAGATCACGCCATCTATCCCGACTGCCGGGAACCCTTCATGAAAGCCATGGGGGAAGCGATGCGTGAGGGTACCTATGCGCGCACAGAACTTCTGCGCCCGTTCATCGACATGGACAAGACCGCCATCACCAAATTGGGCCATGAGCTCAAGGTGGATCTTGGCAAGACCTGGAGCTGCTACAAAGGTGAAGATTTGCAATGTGGCTCCTGCGGCACCTGCGTGGAACGCCGAGAGGCTTTCATCCTTGCAGGCGTGGAAGACCCGACCGTTTACAAAAACGAGTGGCCGCTGCCAAAAGCCCCAACGGAGTAATGCCTCTTTTACATCCGTTCTTTTCAGAAGTGGTCAGACCGTTCATAGTTTTGGTTCCACCATGAAAAGACGTTTATTCCTAGTTGCTGCCCTATTTGCTTCCGCCACTTTTTCGGCCTCGGCTGAAGATGGCTTTGTTCCATTGTTTGATGGCAAGACCATGACTGGCTGGAACAACCCCTACGACTGGGGCCATATCAAAGTCGTGGATGGCGAAATCCACCTGACTGGTGAGAAGAAGTTCTTTGTAGTGACCGAGAAGACCTATTCGGATTTCATCTTTGAGGGGGACGTAAAGCTACCGGAAGGCAAAGCCAACAGCGGATTCATGTTCCGCGCCCATGCCCAGCCTAACAAGGTGTTTGGCTATCAGGCCGAAGTGGATGGAGATGCTAACCGCAAATGGTCAGGCGGCCTGTATGATGAAGGCCGCCGCATGTGGTTCATCAGCCCGATCAAAGGCAACAAGGAAAGCGAAGCTGCCTTTCGTGCCCGCGCTGGGGATGCCTTCAAACGGAATGACTGGAATACCTACCGGATCACCTGCCAGGGCAATAAGCTGAAGATCGAAGTCAATGGAGTGGTGACGACGGATGTGGAGGACGACAAGGATGCTAGCGGCGTCATCGCCATCCAGCACCACGGTGAAAAAGGTGCGACCTACAAGTTCCGCAACCTGCGCATCAAGGAACTGAAGTAAGTGATACTGGCGCTGTTGGTTGATGTCGTGTTCCATCTTTTATGGGCGAGGTAGCGGATGGGGACTCACTGCTGTGGGGTCTCCGTTTTGGGCGAGGGCATGCCAGCGGGCAGTGATCCCCATGCAGAAACAAGCTGCAAACCTGTCGGAAGGGTGCTAATGCAGACACCCCTCATGCTCACCCTTCGCGACGTAACCAAGACTTTCAATGCCCGCACCCTCTTCAGCGGGGCTAACATGACGGTGAATTATGCCGAGCGCGTGGCCCTCGTCGGTCCGAATGGCGCAGGCAAATCCACCCTCTTTTCCCTGATCCTGAAGAAAGACGAGCCTGATGCGGGCGAGGTGGTGCGCGATGAATGGACGACGCTGGGCTACCTGCCACAGGAGAGCGAGCCAGTGGGTGAGGAAACCATCCTGGACGTGGCTACGGGTAAGGCGGGCCTGATCGAATCTCTGGAAGTCATCCTGCGCGAGCATGAAGCGCGTGGAGATGTATCCGCCCCCGAATACAATGAAGCGCACGCTCAGCATGATGCGCTGAATGACCCTCAAGCGGAGGCCAAGTGCAAAAAAATCCTCAAAGGTTTCGGCTTCAAAGAAGAAGACTTCGACAAGCCTGCGCGTGAGTATTCTGGCGGCTGGGTCATGCGGGCGCACTTGGCGCGTCTGTTGGTCATTGAGCCGGATCTTCTGCTACTGGATGAGCCGACCAACCACTTGGACCTGCTTTCCCTGATGTGGTTCAGGAACTACCTGAAGAACTATCCCGGGGCCATCCTGCTGATTTCCCATGACCGCGACTTCATGGATGAGCTCATCGAAACTGTATATGAGATTGAAGAGAGTAAACTCATTCAGTATCAGGGAAATTACAGCGAGTACCTAAAGAAGAAGGAAGAGAACTGGGAGCGCTCCTACCAAGCCTGGAAAAACCAGCAAAAGGAGATCGAAGCGATGCAGGAGTTCATTGATCGCTTCCGCTCCGTGGCCTCCAAGGCCTCCCAAGCGCAGAGCCGCGAGCGCCAACTGGAAAAGATGGAGAAGCTGGACCGTCCACGGCCCCTGCGGAAAGCCTTCCGCTTTAACTTCCCGCAACCTCCACGCAGCGGACAGCGTGTCATCGCCCTCACGGACATCCATCAGGCCTATGGTGAAAAGAAGATCTACCAGGGGCTGGACCTCGATGTGGAAAAAGGCGAGCGCACCGTGCTTGTCGGCCCGAATGGTTCGGGCAAATCCACCCTCATCAAAATCATGGCGGGCGAGATTCCTTTCCAGAAGGGCGAGCGTCGCTTCGGCACGAACGTCAAGATGGGTTACTTCTCCCAGCACCGGGCCGATACGCTGGATCCAGAATGCACCATCCTGGAAGAGCTCAAACGCTGCGCCCCTGAATTGCGCGAGGACGATGCTCGCAGCATCCTGGGCAGTTTCCTGTTCAAGCGTGAAGACGTTTATAAACGCTGCAAAGTCCTCAGCGGTGGTGAAAAGAGCCGCCTGAATTTGGTGAAATTCCTGGTGGATCCGCCTAACCTACTTTTGATGGATGAGCCCACCACTCACTTGGACATTTGGGGCATTGAGGGGCTGATCCTGGCGCTGCAAAAGTTTGAAGGTACTCTCGTCTTTATTTCGCATGACGTTCACTTCATCCGCAGCTTAGCCACTAAGGTTCTGCACATCAATTCCGGTGTGGTCACGCCCTTCAGTGGCGGTTATGACTACTACCTAGAGAAGACCGGTGCTGAAGAAAACGCCCGAGCTGCCGTCATCGCCCAGTAAGAGGCAGCTTCATTTCAGTCGATCAAATCCAGATCATGCCGGATCTGGCAGGTCGTGGGTGTTGGGCTATCCCGCTCTACGACTTCTGCCAGTTCCGCATCGCTAGAAAAGCCCATCAGCCGTGATACGCCGATGCGGTTGGCCGAGATCCAGTGGACGATCTTGCGAGCCATGGCCTGCATGACCGGACTGGTTAGACGGACCGACCAGGCCCGGTACTCCTTCATTGCCCAGAGGCACATGACCCAGGCCCCCGCGCCCTGCCAGACATCCCCCGTATCTGCTAGGACGACGATCTCTTGATCCGCGCGCAGATGCTGGATGCCTGGCAATCTCTGCGCTGCCTCGGGTGAATCATAAGGGATAAACTCCAGCCGCACATACGTTGGCTGACGGCTGAGCCACTGCCTGACCTGCGAGCACAGCCCGCAGCGGGCGTCATAGAAAAGAGTGAGCGTTTTCATCGTTTTTTATAGTGATTGGTGGAACCGGTTCCTCCGGCGATGGGACTCGCGGGTGATGTTTCACGAGATACAAACTGGCGGTGAATCCACAAACGGAAGCCAGCAGGGCCAGTGGTAGCGTGCCCAGATAAGGCGCGCCCAAAATGACAAGTGGAAGGAAAATAGACAGGAATCCTGCCAAGCCTCCACAAGGCCCAGCCCATTCCGGTGAACGCAGAATGGATGATTCCTTCACCAGTAAATCCGTTGGTAAAAAGATCACCAGCCATGCTGCTAAAACAGCCACGCTGGAGTAGAGCATAGCGTAAGCTGTGAAAAAAACGGTCACAATCAACAAGCTTCCATGAAACAGCTCGAAACAAAGCTCGCACAAGAAGAAAGCAGCATTACAAGCCAACCAGCCCCAAAACATGGCTATTAACGAGCGCGACATGACGGTATAAATTCTCATGGCCGTTTTATTTAATGGCTTCCAATGGGGCTGGTAACTTATGGTTATACTCCGACGCGCAGCACAGGCGGCACGGGTGGGGGCATGGTGGCTAACTGGCCGCGTTTACGCATTTTGGTGAAGACCAGCAGATTAAAGAAGTGCATCCCGCCTAGCACCAGGAGCACCACTCCCATCTTACCGCTTAGCGCCTCAAACACTCCTTGTGCACCCACAATGCTTTCCGATGTTTTAAGATATAACGAGACGAAGCCAATATTGATGAGGTAAAAGCCGACGACTAACAAATGATTCACACTGTCCGCCAGTTCCGTGTTTCCTTGGAAGCATTCGACCAAGAAGATGCGACCATTTTTGTGCAGCGTTCGCGCGACCCAAATGGTCATGGCAAGGGCAAGCGCGAGATAGAGGGCATAGCTGAGGGTAGTTTCGTTCATAGGTTTTGTTAGGTTTGGGTTATCGAGAAAGGATCAAAGAGTGAAGAAAGCCGAAGCGCGTGTTTTACGCTGTCGAGGAGGTGGCATGGTGATTCGTTCTGGGCGAACCCATTGTCTTGTGGGCTGAACATCCCAGGCAAACAGACGGCGGAGGACCCACCAGCTTGGAATGGGTTTAGCCAGCGGCGGGGCGTGCAGAGCTGTCTGCGCTGCGGGATTCTTTAATGGAATTGGTTTACTCATAAGATTGTAGTTTCAGATATTACAAAAACATAAGGGCAAAAAAAGGGACTCAGCTCAGCAGGCGCATGGCCCACTGGAGCGCGGAGGCATGCTTCATCCCGGAAACTGTGTCGGAGACTTTCATGCTGAATTCGACGAACTCCTGAAGCTCCTTCATTTGGCGATGGAAATCTTTTCCTGGGCCTGCGGGCTCTTCCTTGGTCTGTTCGGCACAGTTTTTCAGCACACCCAGAGCAGGGTCCAGTTCGCGGCGTTTCCGCTCTTTGGCGATGGTGATGAACATCTTCCAGACATCTTTTTCAGCCTCGAAATACTCACGCCGTTCGCCTTTTTTCACGACCACTCTCACCAAGGCCCAGCCGACTAGCTCGCGCAGGTTGGTGTTTGCATTGCCTCGGCTAACATGAAGCCGCTCCATAATCTCTTCTGTATGCATCGCCTCTGGGGCGGTCATGAGGAGCGCATGGATCTGGGCCATCGTTCGATTGATGCCCCAGTGACTGCCAAGGGCACCCCACTGCGCGATGAATTCCTCGCGCGAGGTTTCCCAGTTGGCTTGTTCGTTGCTCATCTTACTTTCAGATAATACTGAAAGTTTAACTTGGCAAGCGCCATTTTGTTTTTTGCTTTTTAGGCCAATTCGGAGAGCAACTGTCCGACCAAACGCGGCACTTCCACACTGGCAGCGCCATGACGCTGTTCAGTAAAATGGGAAGTGATCTCGGTGGCTTCCAGGTTGATCTCGATCAATCTGGAAGCGCCTTTCTCCACCGCTAAGCGGGCAAATCCCGCTGCGGGATAGACCACGCCAGATGTGCCAATGCAGATAAAGATGTCCACCGTTTCTAAAGCCCGTGTGATCTCCTCAATGTAGTAAGGCATTTCGCCGAACCAGACGATGTCAGGACGCAATGTGCCTGTGACACGGCATTCTGGACAAGGCGTGTACTTATCGAGATCTTCCTCCCAGGTGAAGACAGCTCGGCAACCCGTGCAGCGAACTTTTTTCAGCTCGCCATGCATGTGCAGCAATTTCTTGGCACCCGCCCGTTCGTTGAGGTCATCCACATTCTGCGTGACATGGAGAAAGGACCCTGGCCATTCTTTCTCCAGCCGCACCAAGGCATGATGCGCGGCATTGGGCTGCACCTCTTTTAAACTGGCGCGCCGCATGTTATAAAAACGATGTACTAACTCGGGTGTCTGCTTAAAGGCTCCAGGGGAGGCCACCTCTTCAACGCGATACCCTTCCCAAAGTCCATCTGATCCGCGAAAAGTCGGCACGCCAGACTCTGCGGAGAGTCCGGCACCAGTCAGGACGACGAGATTCGGATGGGTTAGGCCAGCCACAGGTCAAGGTTTGGGAATATTGTATTGCACGGTGATCTGCATCATCCCTGGCTTTTCAGTGTTCGGGACAATGGCCACGCTGATGCTGGTCTTACGGTCATTTTTAGTGCCCACGAGGGTGGCTGATTCATTGTCACCGTTCACGGTGGTTTGCAGCTCGTAGCCCTCAGCTTTCAGTTTGCTTTCATAGAAGTCTTTGACCTCCGTCAGAGTGCCCTTGGCATTGCCCACAGTCATGCCGAGCGTGGATTTGTCTTCATCCACACGGTAGCCGCCGCCATCTTCCGTTTCCAGGCCAGGATACAGGGGGACTTCAGCGGGAGGAGCTGTAGCCGACACATTGCCTGCCACGATCGTTTTCCCATCAGGCCCTTTAATGACGACTCCTTCTGTCTGGGCCTTCGAGGCATCAAAACCGTACTCTTCGCCCTTGTCATTCTTGAGGGTTAGCTTGCCTTGCTTGATGTCTTCATAGGAGATGGTGGTGACTTCTCCTGTGGACTTGGTTTTGTAGGTGATCTCGCGTTTGGCATCATCTTTTTTGATGACCTCAATGTCTGGATTCTGCTCCATGGCCCACACCACTGCGGCGGCTGGATCAGCGGCAAACTCTTTGAACTTTGAGCAGCCTTTGGCCAAGAGCAAACCACCTCCTAAAAAAGCTAAGAGCAGCAGGGAACCGCAACCAATGCCGGCAATGGCGAGACCTGAGAGACCTTTTTTCTGATTGGGATCTTGGGGAGTATTCATGAGGATTGGGTAGAAGTGAGTGACGTGAGACGAAATTCAACCTGCTTTGGTTCAATTTCGATCTGACTTTAAGCTAATAAACCTGCTTTTAATAGCTTGATGGAATGTTGTAGATTTAATCGAGCTTTTTTCTCATAACGTTCACGAAAATGTGGAGTCGCATACAGATGGCTTCTTTCGAGAAAGCCTTCTAAAACACGACGACGACCCGCCACATATTCCGCTTCAGGCACCCAGGCATATTCTTGCCGGATAGCTTTTTCATAAGCTGAAAAACGTTCTTCTTCTCGACCTAGAATCGAGAGGTCAATGTCACACATGAAGGCGGCGTCAGGAGTATCA
>JAOZVT010000699.1 GCA_025869455.1 Prosthecobacter sp. | reverse complement strand
CCGGCCACCTTGATGCCCGTCAATCCCTATGCCTCCGAAGCCCGGCTAGAAGCTGAGGCCAAGAAGGCCGCTGGATTGGTGCTGCCTGTGGCTAAATAAGACCAAGCTGGGTCAACCTGGAAAGAAATCAGCCAAGGTCTCGCGAAATTCGCCCTACCTTAGTTCATCTCTTGGAGAGGAAATCTCGTTCTGGCTCGACTAGGCCATGGAATACCTCTTCTCCAAGCGAGTTGCTAGCAACACACAAAACCTGCCTTGTGGTCCAACGGACCACCGGAGTTAGCCCAGGGCGCAAAGCCCTGGTTTATATAAAAATCCACCCACACCCCCGATGCGGCCTGAAGGGCCGCCGGAGGGTTGGATCCTGGTGAGAGAACAAATGGCCAGAACGAGATGAATACACATGCTCCAGCGCTCCTTCAGAGCGCCGCTGAATATGGGAATTACCACCGATGACGACCCAGGGCAAGGTGCCCTGGGCTAAGTCCGGCGGTCTTTCAGACCGCGATGCAATAGGAGACTTGGACTCATCCAAAGACGACTACTCGGCAAAGCGCTCACGCAGGTGCTTCAGGTGCCATTTGGCATCCGTAGGCTTGCCAGTGGCGTGGATCATGACCTCGCCAGGAAGTGGCGTGCCGCCCTGGGAATGCACCTTGTCACGCAGCCAGGAGAGCAATGGCGCGTAATCCGCCTGATCCAGTGCCTTGGCGATTTTTTTCTGTTTGCGAGCGGTGCCAAAGAGCTGGGCCGCATTCAGATTTCCCAGGGTGTAAGTGGCAAAGTAGCCCAGGCCCCCCATGCTCCAATGTATGTCCTGAAGGCAGCCGTGAGCGTCGTCAGGCGGCACCATGCCGAACAAACTTTCAAACTCTTCATTCCAGGCCGCAGGTACATCTTTGACGGCCAGTTCTCCGCTGACAATCCGACGCTCCATGCTGAAGCGGAGGAGAATGTGGAGATCATAAGTCGCCTGATCTGCCTCCACGCGGATGAAGGAATACGCCGCGCGATTGATGGCGCGGAGGAAGTCATCCAGCGGGATCTTTTTTAAATGCGGGAAGATCTCCACCGTGCGTGGCAGCCACTTTTCCCAGAAGCTGCGGGAACGACCCACATGATTTTCCCAAAGTCGGCTCTGCGACTCATGAATGCCCAAGGAACAAGCGCGGCCTGAGGGGAGGCCAAAGTCATCCTGAGGGAGTCCCTGTTCATACAAACCGTGACCTGCCTCATGCATGACCCCAAAAAGAGAGGAGGTGAAGTCGCTTTCGTCGTAACGTGTGGTTAGGCGAATGTCCGACGGCCCCAGCGTAGTGCAAAAAGGATGCGCCGTGGTGTCGATGCGTCCGGCTTCAAAATCAAAGCCCAGGCTAGCAGCCACTTCGGCATTGAGGATTTGTTGTTTCTCGATGGGATACTTGCCACGCAAGAGGTTAGGCTTCACCGAAGCACTCTGCTCCACCGCCATGCGGGCGATCTGGGTGAGATCAGGCTTCAATTTGGCAAACAAAGCCGCCACTTCACGGGTGCGCGCCCCGCGTTCGTAGGTGTCCAGCAGCGCATCATAAGGCTCGTCTTCATAACCCCACAGATCTGCTTTTTTTCGAGCCAGCGTGACGAGCTTTTGCAAGTGCGGAGCGAAGAGGCTGAAGTCTGATTTTTTACGTCCTTCGGCCCACGCGGCTTTGCCATGGGCGCAGATTTCGCTTTCTTCCACCACGAGCTTCTGAGGCAGCTTCACCGCGCGGTCATAGTCTCGACGCAGTTCACGGAGGTTCGCGGCTGCTTTGGCATTCCGCGGCTTTTCAGACTCCGCTTTTTCCAGCAGCTTACGAAAGACCGTGCCCGTGGCCAAGGCATGTGATTTGCCATTCAGGTAGGACATCTGGCGCGCACGATGATTCAGCGCCTTGGCCGGCATGTAGGTTTCCTGATCCCAAGAAATGGCAGCCTCCGTGGAAGTGAGTACAGAAACTTCCTGAGCGAGGGCGATGAGCTGGTCGTAGGCAGTGGATGGCATAAATTTATTTCAGCTTGGCGAGGCGTTCTTTGGACCAAACAAGTCCCTGCTGGATGACTTCATCTCCAGGGACAAGGGCTGCGAGTTTTTCCCAACGCTTCACGGCAAAACTGAAAGCATTTTTAGCTTCATCCTTCTTTTTCAAAGTCTCGCTGGTATGACCCAGAATGCCGTACATCTGAGCCAACTGAATCTCCTGGTTTTTACGTTCTGGATTGAGAACAGCCTCAGGATCTTTGGACAGCAATTCCTCCAATGAAGTCACGGCCTGCTGCACAATGGGCAAAGCCGCACTTGGTTTGCCCAGGTCAGACATCAGCTCTGCATACTCTCCGCGCAGCTTGGCCATCAAGACCCCAAAGCGCAGATTATCTGGCTCATCGGCAATGATCTCGTTCAAGATCTCGATGGCATCTTGTTTCTTTTTGACCGCTTCGGTGTTGTTACCTGCGTCACGCTCTAACAGGGCAATGTCTCCGTAATTTTTGGCCAGGAGGAATTTCACCGCCGCCCATTCGGGAAGGAGACGATTGAGCTCCAGAAGGATGGGAACGGCCTGCATGTGAGCTTCCAGAGCTTCTTTGGCCCCGATGTTTTTGGCGATGAGTTCGGCCAATTCCGTGTAGGCATCCGCCAACATGAGCGCCTGCTCTTGGTTACGTGGAGAGGACCCCATGACGAGCTTCCCCATTTCCGTAACGGCATCAATCAAGGTGGTCAGCGCATCTTGCACACGTCCGGCATCCCGCTGGGTGAGTCCTTTGGCGAACTTGGAGCGAGCCAGCAGAAATTGTTCATCAGGGATGATCTCGGCACCGATGAGTTTGGGGTCCAAAACTTCGGGCACATGCGCCAGAGCTTTTTCGGCTTCGGTTAAGTCACCATTGTGCAGGGTGCGCAGGCCATACTCCATCCAGGCTCGGGCACACTCGTTACGTGCGAGCCGGTTTTTGGGATCGGCAGCCAGACCTTCGGTTAGGCTGTTGGTGGCATCACTTAACAAGGCCAACGAAGCCGCTTTGGCACCTTTGCGATTCGCTAAATCTGAAAGCAGCAGGCTGTATCTGCCGAACCATTGATGATACAAAGGCAACTGAGGTTTGCCTTTGCCGTCTTTCAAAAGCAAAGCAGCCTGATCACGAGCTTTTTCCAGATAAACCTGGGCCTCATCATGATTGCGCATGCGCAGATAAATCTGGCCAATGTTTCCATATGCCCGCAAACGCTCCACCCCGAGTGAAGGATCATTTTCCAAAGTGGGCAACTCGGCCATGCAGAAGGCCAAGGCATCTCGGAGCTGACCTTTGGAAAATTCGGTGTCCAACTCATTGCTGGTCGGCGTTTGCAGCAACTGCGTGAGGAACTGATCCACTGCGGTCTGCGAATGCTGAAGATTCGAGTCAGCGGTCTTCTTCTGCGCGATGGCCGTATCGCGCTGAGTCGTCAGGACGGCCTTCTCATTTTCACGCGTATCAATCGCGTCTTTTAAGACCGCTTCGTTTTCCTGAATGACGACTTCTGCTTTCTGCTTCCCGCGTAGCGTCACGAAGGCAAAAATGCTCACCATGACTAGGCCCGTCAGCAGGCTGAGTCCCACGACCTGAAGCATGCGTACTTTGAGAGCTTGTTTCTTACGTTCTTGGTCGGTTTGCTCCCGCGACTCTTCCAGAAGGTAGTCAGACTCCAGCACCTCAAACTCGCGCACCACTTCACGCATGTCGGCCCAGCGTGCGGAGGAGTTCAGATCCAGAGCACGTTCGATGATGTTCCGTCGGCGTTCATCCCACTTGGACTGAGGGGCATCAGGCCAGGAGATCTTGGGCTGCGCGCGCACGGCATTGACCAGCGCCACGCTATCAATGCCATAGGCTAGGCCAGAAGCAGACTTCTTTTGGACCAAAGCCACCTGCTCAGACCACGCCGCAGCCCCACGTGGCAGTTTCCCCGTCAAGAGGCGGTAAGCCATGACACCGAAGCTGTACACATCCCAACTGGCTCCATACCCAGCAAAAACACCTTCGGGATTTTCCGCCTGCTCGGGGCAGAGATGGATGAAATGGTCCGTCAGCTCCAGGTGGTGAATCCCACCTACCCAGCCTTGCGCAATGTCGGTCAGGCGGATGCTAGCTTCCGCATCATCTTCCAGAAGCACATTGCAAGGACGCAAGTTGCCATGCGGAATCCCATGCCGATGCAGCCAAGCGAGCGAGTCCGATAGCTGGTAGATGTAACTCCAGGCTTGCTCTGGATTTGGCTGATTGCAGATGGCCTCCAAAGTAGGTGTCTGCCAGAGCCGCTTGCCTTGATTGTCCTTCACCATCACCCCGACCAGCGGCATGGCCACGTAGTAGGGGCTGCGATCAAAATTAAACTCCTCCACTGGCAGTATGCCCTGATGATGGGGCATCTGCTGCAAAGCCTGCAGCGCGGTAGCCAGGGCTTTCCGGTTGATGGCCATGGAGGAAAAGACCTTGACGGCACAGGCTTTGCCGCCCGCACTGGCCCGATAGACTGCTCCGCAACCTCCGCTGCCGATCAATTCCTGCAATTCATGTCCAGAGATATCCGGCAAACTCATGCAAGGCGTGCGTCGAAGGTTGTCATATCAAATAAGAATTAAAGCAGAATACACAACTGCACAGGAAACCTGCAACCCTCAGGAGTCAGGGTCAAGCCAGCGCTTCGACCTGAAATGGTCCAGAATTGTTCACTCGTGTCTGCATTCTCACTTTTGGAGACTTCCAAAGACTCATTTTTATGGAGAACAGCCTTATGGAGAACAGCCATCTTGGCTGTTTAGGCGCAGGCAGGATGCCCGTGCTCCAGGCTAGAGTTATGGAGAACAGCCGTCTCGGCTGTTTTAGACACAGGCAAGATGCCTGTGCTCCAGGCTAGAGTTATGGGAAAGACCCTTTTGACTTGCGACAGATCCTATGAGCTGAGCACGTTGATTCCTGCTCATGATTCGTAGTATCCTCTTCCTCGCACTCAGCCTCAGTCTGGATGCTCAAACGCCGACCTTCACCGTCAAGGCGGTGACAGATAAACCCGAAGCCCTCTATCAAGTGGGAGATACCGTGCGATTTGACATCACGGTGGAGCAAGACGGCAAGCCCCTGGCCGCAGGCAAAGTGCAATGCAGCTTTTCTAAAGATGGTGTGGAACCGAAGCGCGAAGAGAGCCTGGAAATCAAAGACGGCAAAGCCAGCCTCACCGGCAGCTTAAATGAACCAGGCTTTTTGCATTTGCGGGCCACGCTGGTAGAACCGCAAGTGGCTAAGGAGGAAGGACAACCCGCCATTCCTGCCGTGTATGCCCAGGCAGGCGCGGGCTTCAGTCCCCTAGAGATCAAGCCCAGCCTTCCGGTTCCCGAAGACTTTGACAGCTTCTGGGCGGCCCAAAAAGCGGCCTTGGCCCAAGTGGAGATGAAAGCCACGCTGACTCCAGTCAAAACCCCCTTCAAAAAGGTGGATGCTTTTGATGCCCAAATCACCTGCTTAGGCGCTCCTGTATCCGGTTATTATGGCCGCCCAAAAGACGCGAAGGCCAAGTCCTACCCCGCGATCCTTTTTGTTCATGGTGCAGGAGTCGGTGACTCTAATCTCACCGCCGTGGCTTGGTCAGAGCGTGAAGAAGGCATGTTGTCCATGGACATCAATGCTCACGGCCTGCCCAATGGTCAGCCGAAAGCCTATTATGAAGAGCAGGCTCAGGGAGCTCTGAAGGACTATCGTTTCGTAGGCCGAGACGACCGCGAAAAATGCTACTTCAAAGGCATGTTCCTGCGTGTCATCCGGGCCTTGGACTTCCTGACGGCTCAGCCTGAGTGGGATGGCAAGACGCTCATTGTTTATGGCGGTAGCCAAGGCGGTTTTCAGGCTTTTGCCGCCGCTGGTTTGGATGATCGGGTGAGTTTCTTCTGCGCGGGAGTGCCGGCGGGTTGTGATCACACGGGTGTCACGGTGGGGCGTATCAATGGTTGGCCAAAGCTGGTCACCCTCATTGATGGCAAACCCGTGGAAGCGGAACTGCAAAGCGCGCGCTACTTTGATAACGTCAACTTTGCCCGACGCGCCAAGTGCAAAGGGGCTGCTGTCACCGTGGGTCTCATTGACACCACGTGCCCGCCGACCAGCGTCTATGCAGCCTACAACGCACTGACCATCCCCAAAAACATCTTCAACATGCCGCTGACTGGGCATAAGAGCAGCCCTGTGGCCTCCGACTTCCTCACCAAAGCTGCCCTAGCCCACGTGAAGGCCATGCGCTAATCCTCACGGCTCAGAATGATCCGCGCTCCGCGTTGCCAGGTGAAATAAGACCACACCCAGTGCAGAAAGACGGCAGCGCGGTTTCTCATCCCGACGAGGAACAGCAAGTGGACGAAGAGCCACATGAGCCAGGCGAAGAAGCCCCGGAAGTTCATGCCCTTGAACATGGCCACGGCTGCCTTGCGCCCGATGGTGGCCATGCTGCCTTTGTCCCAATATTCATAAGGGATGCGGTCACCTTTTTGGATCACTTTGGCGATGTGCTGCCCCATCTGAATGGCGGCAGGGCAGACCCCAGGTACACGCACCCCTTTGACATCCGTCAGCGCCACGAGGTCTCCCGCCGCATAAACCTGCGGATAACCGGGAAGGCTGAGGTCTGGCTGCACCTGAATGCGTCCGCCACGATCCAGCGGCACGCCGGCCAATGTGCGGGTGACGGGGCTGGCCTCGACCCCTGCGGCCCAGACGATGATGTCAGCCTCGATGCGCTGATCTCCAGCAATCACGTAGCCCTGGCCGACCTCTTTGACCGGACAGTTCAAGTGGACCGTGACACCGATTTCTTCCAGGTGTTCGCGGGTGTAATTGATCAGCCCCTCTGAGAACATGGGCAGCAACTTGGGCCCCGCTTCGATCAGGTGGACATGAGCCTGGGTAGG
>JAOZVT010000698.1 GCA_025869455.1 Prosthecobacter sp. | reverse complement strand
CTGGCTTAGCTTTGCTGGCCAAGTGGTCTTTCAGGCTTGTTGTCTTCGCTACTTTTTCGCGCAGTGCTGACTCGGTTGTCACCTCGACTGTTGGCCGCATCTTCATCTGTGGCTGTTCAGCCAAAGCCAAGCCTGTGGGAATGGCGGTAGCTACTGCCAGCCAATGTATCCACCCGTGCAGGGGGACTGTAGCCACAAGGTTCATGGGAGTTTAGCTTCAAAAATCTTAGCTTTGTTTATTCCCTTTCAATGGTTGCTACGCCTTCTGGGTTGGGACTCTCTTCCAAGATCCACTCACCTGTAGCAAAAGTCAGTGAGCCTGTTGGTATAGGGGGATCTTTTTGATATTCACCCAGGATGTTGAACATGCCGTTAGGCTTGTGGGCATTGCCGCCTGCCTGCCAAGAAATTTCAATATCGATCGGACTTGTTGTCGCCGTGAAAACGGCGGCGGGGGTGATCAAGATGGTCTGCAAGGGGGCTGTATTGTAGTCCTGAATGTTACGAAATTCGATCTGTCCCACCGTTTCCGTTGTATGACAGCCACTCCCAGCGGACACGGCCGCTTTCAGATGAAATTGGCCCCCATTCCCTTTCGTGCCGGAGGAACCAGGCGCACCTAAAGTATCACCTTTTGCTTCGACTCCTGAAAAGATGAACTTGTAGGAATTCTTAATTTTGTAGTCGATTTTGAAAGGTACTTTGGTGGCAATTTTGGCACCTGCTATGACTCCAGGAGCCCCCAAAAGAATGTCTGCTCTTGTTAACGAAGGTGTCGAAACGATCAGAAGCAAACTGGCGAGGAGGTGTCCCGTTTTCATCGTGTTCTCAAATTTGAATTTCAAAGTTTCTCTGATCATCGGTTAGATGATTGAGCACATTCTACTCTCACATTTGATAAAATTACAATGAAAATTATATAAATGACATTTTATTTTATAATTTGATTATATTTTTGAGATATGGTCTCAGTTTTAACGCTCCTGGAGGTTCTGGAGAACTGCATCTCTAAGTGCTGAAATCTCGCCTGTGTTCGAGAAGTGATTGGCCATCAGCGCAAAGGTAAACTGAGCCCCTGACTTGCCATTGATAAAACCGGTATAAGATCTCACCCCAGACATCGCTCCGCCTTTCCAGCGTAAATGGCCCTCATTGGCAGAAAGCAGTGAATCACGATATAACGTTCCTTGAGGTCCTCTCCCAACGGCATTCTGAAGCCGAGCCAGATCCAAAGGCCGGATAAAATCTGCCCGAGCCAAGCCACAACCGTCTTCCATCCGCAGGCCTTCGAAGACAAGTCCCCGTTGACGCCAGTGCTCACGCAGAACTTCATCCGAAGATAAATTCGCCTCGAAGCCTAACAAACGATAGAGGCATTCCGTTTCGTGGTTATCTGAGGTGGCATGGATGCTGGTGATGATTTCCAGCAGAGGCGGTGATGTATGGGTTAGCAGTACTTCATCTGCTGAAATGGGAGGCTCCTCATCATTTAAAAGCTGCTTCATGGAGATAGCAGCTCCCTCCACAGAGATGCCCGCATTGATCAGCACTTGGCGCAAATGATGGGCCACATAACTCTCAGGATCTGGCACTGCCCCACGAACTTGAAAGTCACGAGCAGCCAGCGGGACAGTTCCTCGCAAATGCAGAAGATGAGTTGATTCACCCCCATGGATGACCACGCCATCGCCTGAGTCTGCCGTGCCCGTGGTGACTTCGTTGATCCATTGAACATTGGGCACTTCAGGAGTTGCTCCCAGAAACATAGCTATCGCGCCCACTGCGGAGCCAGGACGGAAATGCGCGATGTAGCGGTTATGTTCCAAATTCAAGCCAGACACACCACTGCCATAACCATTGCCTAAATCACCCCAATCCCAGAAATCATTATAGATCGAGCCTTTGAAAAGGCGGCCATCGCCGAGAATACGTCCGGTAATTTTTTTCAATCCTTGGTTATGCAAAGTCCGCGCCCATGACTCTAAATCTTGGAGCGACAACATGGGGTCAGCTCCGCCTTGTATGATGACATCTCCCTCAATCACTCCTTCTTTAATAGCCGCAGTGGCGAGTAAGGTGGTTTTGATGCGATAATCAGGCCCCCATTTTTCTAGAGCGGTGGCGGTGGTCAGAGTTTTCAGCGTTGAGGCGGGAATGAATGAAGTTCGGCTCTGACGTTCAAAAACCACTTCACCTTGAGCATCCAACAAACAAAATCCGATGGATGCTCCCGAAAGCGCTGGATTCCTAGAGGCCTGCTCAAAAATGCCACTCAACTCTTCGTTGGGTGACGGCAGCCGTACCGACTTTCTGTGCCCTAAAAAGAAGAATAGGGCGGTCAAAGCTAGCAGCAGCAAACAAAGCAAAATTTTTTTCACCCTGGAGCTTAAGCCAGTCTCATTTATTCGTCAGCCAATTCAGTGACGGCTTTCCTACTACTTGCCGTTCTCACCAAGTCTATTTTCACATGCCTTTTTCCTCACTGTCTCCAACTCGTTACCCCGTCCGGCGTTTGGTCGGAAGCTCGCCCGATTGGCAAGAGGCCGTTTGCCTGCGCGATTTCACCTTTCCCTGGGAAAATACCCTTGCACCTCAAACGGAATTCCGTGCCCTGTGGGATGATGAGAAACTGTACTTCCGCTTTGACTGTGTGGACGAAGACCTCGTTCTAGGCTCGGGGAAAACCCTGAAAGCGCGCGTTCTCGGCTCGGACCGGGTGGAGCTCTTTTTCGCGCCCGACCTCGATCTCACGCCCTATTATGCTTTTGAGATGAGCCCTCGCGCCGAGGCCTTGGTGTATGCGGGTCAGTTTTACCGTCAATTCGAGTGGGACTGGACCTGTCCAGAACTGACCTTGGAGGCTGAAATCAACGGCTCATCCTATCACGTTCAGGGCAGCCTGCCTCTGGCCACCCTGCGCCGCTTAGGTATCTTGAAACCGGATTCCATGGCTTTCCATGTCGGTGTTTATCGTGCTGAGTTTTCCCATCAAGCCGATGGCAGCATCCACTCTGGCTGGATGCCCTGGGTCAATCCGCAGACTGAGCGTCCAGACTTCCATGTCCCCGCCTCATTTGGCGTCTTTGAGCTGGTTTAACCTGAACTCCGCGATTGATCACGGTCATCGGCTACAAATCCTGGCCTCATACGGCTCGGTGCCTGTCGGTCCAGTATTTTTAAATACAGTCCCACAGTCTCCGAGCCGCCTAAGTCTCAGGCTATTTTGCCGCAGTCTCGTGCTGAATCGCGGAATCCGGGTTTAACCCTCAAATCTCAGCGGATTTTCCAGCTTACGCCCTTGAATCTCACGCCATCGCCAGCCATCTCTACGCGACATATGCGCATCCTTTCCGGCCTCCAACCCAGCGGACGTCTCCACATCGGCAATTACTTTGGCATGATGGAGGCGGCGCTGAAGCTGCAACATGAAGGCGAGGCCTTCTATTTCATCGCGGATTATCACTCCCTCACCAGCATTCATGACGGCAAAGCCCTGCGTAGCAACGTGCGGGATTTGGCAATCGATTTCCTAGCCTGCGGTCTGGATCCCGAAAAGTGCGTGTTTTTCCGCCAGAGTGATGTGCCGGAGCACACGGAGCTATCCTGGATCCTGAGCACCGTCACCCCCATGGGTCTGCTGGAGCGCTGCCACAGCTACAAGGACAAAGTGGCCAATGGCATCAGTGCCAGTCACGGCCTCTTTGCTTATCCCGTCCTTATGGCGGCGGATATCCTCATTTATGATGCGGATGTTGTTCCTGTGGGCCGTGATCAGAAACAACATGTCGAGGTCACACGCGACATTGCCATCAAGATGAACGAGACCTTCGGCCTGGGGCTGCTGAAGCTGCCGAATCCTCGCATCCGCGAAGAAACCGCCGTCGTGCTGGGCACGGATGGCCGCAAGATGAGCAAGAGCTACGGCAACACCATCCAGCTCTTCGAAGAACCTGGAAAGCTCAAGAAAGCCATCATGAGCATCCCCACGGACTCCACCCCTGTGGAATCCCCCAAACCCATCGAAGGCAGTAGCATTTTGGCGCTGTATCAGTTGGTCGCTTCCCAGGCTGACTATGACGCGATGGTGGCTGATTTCCTGGCGGGTGGCAAAGGCTATGGGGATTTCAAAAAGAGGCTCCTCCAGGGTATCACCGACTACTTTGCCCCCTTCCGTGAGAAGCGCGCCGAGCTCGTCGCCAATCCCGAGTATGTGAACAAGGTGCTTGCTGAAGGCGCTGAAAAAGCCCGTGCCGTCGCCCGCAAAACCCTGGAACGCGTGCGCCAGGCCGTGGGTCTTGGAGATTAATCTCTAATATGACACACCACTAACCGCTCAGAATTCAGCCATGACAGAATCATTAAGGACAAAATCATTTCAGAATTCTCTGCATGATTTTACCCATAATGATTTGTCGAAAATCCTGCCCCGTTCCCCCTCTTAGGACTCTTGAAGTAAGCACATGACAAACGGCTACGAACTCCTCGACAGCGGCAACTTTCAAAAGCTGGAACGCTTTGGTGAAGTGGTGCTCTCTCGCCCCTGTGCTCAGGCTGTCTGGCGGCAGACACTGCCTACCAATACCTGGCAAAAGGCTACCGCCAGCTTCTTCCGCGACGGCGGCAATCAATGGCGCGGGCGTGACCGCCTGCCGGGGACTTGGGACATTGGCGTGGATGGCACACGCTTTCAGCTCAGCAGCACGGACTTCGGTCACCTGGGCATCTTTCCTGAGCAGCGTGATCAGTGGAAACGCATCCGCGAGGCCTGCGTTGACTATCAGAAGAAACACAATCGTGCCCCTCGGGTACTGAACCTCTTTGCTTACTCGGGTGGCAGCACTCTGGCCGCTGCCCATGGTGGAGCCGAGGTCTGCCATGTGGATGCCTCCAAAGGCATGGTGGATTGGGCGCGCAAAAACGCCACGTTGAATGGCCTGGATGAAAAACCCATCCGCTGGATCGTGGATGATGTGACCAAGTTTCTGGAGCGCGAGCAACGCCGCGAGCGCACTTACGATCTTATCATCCTGGACCCACCCAGCTATGGACGCGGGGCCAAGGGAGAGATCTTCAAGATTGAAAACGACCTGCCGCCTCTGCTCTCGCTGATTGGCAAGCTCATGTCGGGACAGCCTTTGGGCGTGCTGCTTTCCTGCCACACACCTGAACTGACGCCGATATCCCTGCACCATTTGTTATTCCAGCAGTTCGGCACGAACGGCGGTAATCTGGAGCATGGTGAAATGCAGCTTCGCGGGGCCAAAGATGTGCTTCCCGTGCCCAGCGGCAGCTATTGCTGGTGGTTGAAATGAGGCTTCCCCATGCCCGTCGTCACCTCCACTTACCAGGCTCCGCCCTTCCTGCGTAATGGGCATGTGCAGACAGTGCTGCCCGTTTTTCTGCCCCGCGCTCGCCCGCCGCAGCCTAAGCATCAGCGGCTCGAATTGCCCGATGGCGACTTTTTAGACCTGAGTTGGTATCACGCAGGGAACAAACGCCTCGCCATCCTTTCCCATGGTCTCGAAGGTTCAGCAGAAGCGGTTTACATCCGCAGCATGAGTGCCGCTTTGTTGCGTGCAGGTTGGAATGTCTTGGCATGGAATTTCCGGGGCTGCGGAGGTGTGGAAAATCGCCTGCCACGCTCCTACCACAGCGGTGAATCCAACGACCTCCGCCACGTTATCGAACACGCTTCGGATGCGTATCCACAGATCGCCCTCATCGGTTACAGCCTCGGTGGAAACATCACGCTCAAATGCCTGGGTGAAATGCCCGCGCATCCGCACATCGTGGCCGCCGCAGCGGTCTCCGCGCCGGTGGATTTGGCTTCCAGCGCGCGTGTTTTGGATGAGCACCGTGACAACCGCCTTTACCTGAAACGCTTCCTCAATACCCTCATCGAGAAGATGGAGGTCAAAGCCCGCCGCTTTCCTCAAAGTCTCGATATCAAGGGCATCCGTGCTATCCGCACCATCAAGGAATTTGATGATCGGTTCACTGCGCCCCTGCATGGATTTCGGGATGCGGATGACTATTGGGCCCGCGCCAGTTCTCTGCCTCATTTGGCAAAGATCCAGGTCCCTGCCTTGCTGCTGAATGCGCTGAATGATCCACTGCTGACCACGCCCTCATTCCCACAGGATCTAGCCTTTCACAGTCCCCTGTTGCATCTGGAAACGCCCCATGAAGGAGGTCATGTCGGCTTTCTGGACTTCCGTCTGCGCAGTTGGCATGAGCAGCGTGTCATCCAGTTCATCGGCGCTTGTTGCGCTTGATGAAAAAGGCACCCAGGATCATGAGCAGCAGCAGGCTACCGCCAATGATGGCAAAGACTTTAGGGGCCTCAGGATAGACCCGCTTCACGGTGACTTCAGAGATTTTGACGATCGTAGGTTCTTTATCCGCCTGTGGCTCTTTGACGGTGGCCTGAGTCAGTTTAAACGGGCGACTTGATTCACCAGGGAAGATCACCTGAGGACGTTTTTCTTCCATTCCCGCTTCACTGTTCAGCAGGATCAGACTGACATTCGCGCCTCTGCCGAACACAATTTTAAACTGATCTGCTCCCGCAGGCACTTCACTGTGAGCAGTCGCTAGCAGATGGGTTTCTACCGTGTCCGGTTTCACCTCTTCATTGGTCGCACCATCCATCGCGATGAACTCGCACGCTGGCAGTGCAATCGTTTGATCATTGAATGTTAGGCCAACATTCGCCTTCAGGTATTCCGTGGCCTTGACATACGTCTCTTTTTTCTGGTCCTCACTCTGACTGAGATACCAATCCGCCGAAACTGGAGGCAAAGAAGTTGGCTGATCACTCAGAAAGACCCGTGGGTCCACATTCAGACGCAATGTGTAAGAGTGATCCGCTGTAAACTCCGCCTCGATCGTCATGTTCGGCACCACATGCGCCTGCGCCTGAGAGATCAGGAAAAGGCAGAGACTAACTAGGCAGCGAAG
>JAOZVT010000697.1 GCA_025869455.1 Prosthecobacter sp. | reverse complement strand
TTCCAAAAGCAAGTGACCCAAAGTTGCATCTCCAGGGCATGCAGCGCATCCACCGCTTTGCCTTGATTCCAAAAGCAAGTGACCCAAAGTGACTTCGCTCTCATGCTCGAGGGCCGTCGTGCTTTGCCTTGATTCCAAAAGCAAGTGACCCAAAGTGCGGATTTTTACTCCTGGGTACTGAACCAGCTTTGCCTTGATTCCAAAAGCAAGTGACCCAAAGTCTAGACGAGCAACGGTTTATCGTAAGTCCCGCTTTGCCTTGATTCCAAAAGCAAGTGACCCAAAGTAGGCCTCTCCCAAGTCTCTGAATATCAGGGACTTGGGAAGGGAGGTTGGTGTTTTTTACCACAGTAAAATCTGCTCTGGCATATCTTCCGGGGGGATTTCCCGGGCGGGTTTGCCGTGAATGACGGTGCTGCGTTCCCACTGACTACGTGTCACGAAAAAGGCACGCACGCTGCCTTCCGGTGGCAGATGGGCTCTGACGCGGGCTAGGTGGGTTTCCTGCCGTGCAAAGCTGACGCAGGCCCGTGCATAGACGCTGTATTGAATCATGAGGTAGCCGTCATCCAGCAGGAAATCGCGGAACTGAACGGCTCGCCGCCGCTCTTCCTTACTGACCACTGGCAGGTCATAGGCTACGATTAACCAACCCATCTTGTATTTGTCTGTGTCCATGGGCGGTAAAGCGCCGGTTTCTTTTCGATCACGGCTTTGCGGAAGCCGCGCACCATGCCTTCGATCACGCCGCGGATCTCTAGCGTCACGTCAAAATAGTCCACCTGCTCCAGAGGAAAGGCTGTCACCCAGCGGCGGAATTCTTTGGTCACACCTAGGGGGTGGGGATTGTCAGTGGGAGTCATGGCTGTGGCCACGGTTTCTGCGCCGGAAGCAAGCGGCTGTTGCCGTACCCACTGGGCCACCCGCCAGTCCACACAGGCGCGGAAGGGCTCCATTAGATCATAGGCCAAGGGGGTGCTGCGTTCCCGGATGGCGTGGCCGATTCCGAATGTCGGGTCCAGCCCCAGGGCAAAGAGCTTTTGTAAGACGGTGGAAAGGAGGACTGCGTAGCCATAGTTCAGCAGGGCATTGATGCCTTCTTCATCTCGATCTCTGGAGAAATCCTTACGTCCCATCGCATCTCCAAAGACCTGCCAATACAGGGCTGCGCAGGTGGCCTCTTTCTGTGGGTGCTTACCACGGGCCACGCCTTCCATTCGTGTCAGCAGACGGTGCTGGGGGTTGAGCAGCTTGGCCAGTGACACCTGATTCAGACACTTGGCATCAATTGTTTTACGCCAGAGCAGTTCCCGCTCCCGCGCTTTCAGTTCCACCTGGGCACGTGTTAGGAGGGTGTCTGTGGCACGATTGGCCGGAAGTACGAGGGAGACTGGCTTGAAGCTTTCACAAATGATCAGTGCTACGCCATGCTTGGCCGCCTCCAGCAGCAAGTGACTGTGGACCAAGGCTGAAAAACTGGTGATGATGATGGATGCCACATCCTCAATGGGCACCGTCTTTTCCTTTTCCCCCTGGCTTTTCAGGGTCACCTGACCATCCCGGCAAGAAAGCGAGCAATCAGGGGAGTCGATGCTGAGGATGTGGTAAGACATCGATCTGGATGTAAGGACTACATTTTTTGTCCTGTTAGTGTGGTAGATAGCAATTTTATGCCATCCCTGGTTAACGTTGTGAGTCTCGCATCCTCTTTTGCACAGTCGATGCTATCAGGTGTTGATAAATCTAGACATATGCCTTTCGCTGCTTTGTCTTTACAGGACTTGATTTTCCATACGCCTATGAAAGTTCCTCTTGGAACCGAAATAAGGCACCCATTGCGTAGAACAGTAGGTGGCTTTCCGAGGTTTTTTTGTTTTAACTCTTCCAAACGTGTCCAAACTTTGTGCCACGGTATGATGATAAACCGTTCTCGAGGAGGCGTGTCTTCAGGAAGTCGATCTAAAATGGCGACTCCATAGTTGTCTGTGATGACGCGGGCTCCTTGCTGTTTTTGAAGTTTGCCAGATTCCAGGCCCAAGATTTTTCCGGTGCTTTCTTCGGTGTCTTTGATGTGGATTTTTTGGGTCTTGGGATCGCGGCTGCGCTGGCGGAGTTTGACCCGCCCTTCTTTGACGGAGAGAATGCGGCGGGTATTTTCTTCCACCTTCAGGCCACCCATGTCTTTGGGCAGGTGCTGGACCACGCGTTTTTCGGCTAGGCGGGCGGAGATTTGTTCGGCCAATCCTTCTGGGAGGCCCCTCTTTAGGTGGACTTTGCCTTCGGCATCCCGGGCAAAGATACCTAGGGCTACCAGGGCGGCCTTTTCCTCCTCCGTGTGCTTTCGCTTCACGATCATTTCCCAAATGGCCCCATCCCGTGGCAAGTAGTGGGCGGCTAGACCCAGCACGATGGCATCCAGGGCATGGTGCAGGTGGGTGATGCTGCGGATCTCTGTCTTGGTCTTGGTGCCCAGGCCGTCTTCTGCCTTCACCTGGGGATTTGCCTGGGTCAGGCAGCCTAGCAGATGCCAGCCATTGCGCAGGGTGCCTGTCACGCTGCCGGGGATGGAGGTGATGTCCGCTGGGTCCAGATCTGCCAATGTGCGCCGCACCATCTGTGCGCCTAGGCGGACGAGCTGGGAGGTCACGGTGAGGTCACGTGGTAAAAAGCCGCTGTCTTTTTCCTCCCACTTCGGCAGCAGTAGCATTTCCTTGCGGCGGCGTTTGCGTTTCTGGTCGTCATCGTGACCTTGGCGTGTGTTTAGGGCTTCTACAAAAGCCTTATACTTGGCCAAGCTAACGATCATCAGGTCTGCGCGGCCAGGGACGGCTTTCCCTTGTTCCTGCTCGATGAATTCGTAAGCGGTGCGGTTGCCTTTGAAGCGGTTCACTTCTGGCCAAGTGATGACGAGCGAATCTAGGCTATTGGAAGGACGCTGGCTGTAGGGAATGATGTGGTCTTTATCTACCTGATTGGTCGCCAGGGCGATTGCGTCAAAGGGTTGTCCCTGAGTGTAGGGGCAGACCCAGCCCAGATCCATGGCGATTCGGCCTTTGCGGATGAGGCTGGGGCTGATTTTATCATGATGCGAGGTTTCGGCTAGATCCTTGGTCAGCTTTTCTGTTACGGCTTTGAAATTGGCGAGCCGCTGACCCATGTCCTGCGCCATCTCCTTGGCGGTCATGCCAGACATTTCCCGCAGGTCGCGATTCACTTCGATGACCACTTGGCCAATCGGCAGTCCCTGGGTGAGCTGCGGATCTGCCGCAATGTCATCCGTCAGCCGTTCCAGGATCAGGAGGCGATGGCGAATCAGGTGATTGTTCGTCTGCTGGTCCAGTGGCTTTTTCAGAGCGGCCTCTTGCATCTCTGAGGTGGCTACTAGGCACCCATCTGCTGGTTTATCCTCTCCACCTTCAGGGTCATTGATCCGGGATTTTCGGCGGGGGTGAAAGCCTGCCATGACCTCACGGACGACCTGTTTCATGAGGTCTCTCGAATATGGGGCACGGCCAGAAAGGCTCGTGAATTTAAAGCTTTCTGTACGCAGCGTGGCTTCCTTTTTGGTGTCAGGCTTGCCCTTTTTTTCTGAAGATTTTTTTAGGGTTGTTTCAATCTGGCTGGCTGCGGACTCATCTCCCAATTGCCGTAAATCGGCCATCAATGACTCTAGGGTGAAACTCTTGCCGCGCATGAGCTGGATGCCATAGCGGTGGCGGTGCTTTCCACTCAGTCCTGCCCAGGCCATGCGAAAGGCTTCTTTGCCTGACTGAATGGGGAGTAGTTGCAGTGCCTGCTGCATGTCGGGATGCATCAGCATGGTTTCCAGATTGTCCAAGGTGCAGGCGGTGATCTCCCGTACGGCTGTTTTGAGCTCTCCTGGGGTGAGGTACCCGCGCTCTTCCATCAGGTTATTCAGGCTCTGGCGTTCATCCACCGTGAGTGCTCGGAGGCCTTTTTCCTCCCGCGTGCCGACCCGGATATTGGCGATCTGGGATACCCAGCGATAGCGCAGAAACTCAAAGGTGTTTCGTGTCGGTACTTTTTGTTGGGTGAAGGGGCACTCCGTGATGATGCGGTTTTCAAAACGTGGGATCAATTGGCCAAATAACAGGCCTCCCACGTACCGCAGTGGCAGGGTCAAACCAGGGCACGGGAGTGCGCGCCAATCCTCTAGCAGACAGCGGATAAAGTCAGCATCACAGCCGGGGAGGTGCCCCTGATGAGCCTCCAAGATTAGGCGGACTTCACGCTCCACCGTCTCACGTGGGAAGGCTGCATTTTGCGCCTTGTAGCGGCTCGCGGTTTTAAACGGGGGCAGCTTCACCTCGGCTGAAAAAGGATCATAGTCAGGATGCGGCGCAAACATGAAGCGAGTCAGGGTTTCGGCCATGGTTTCACTGCCGAACTGCTTCATGAGGTTTCGTGCATTCGTGACTTTCTCCGCATCGTCCTCCTCATCCTCGCCCGCGCGGCTCCATTGTTTGTTGGCATTGTAGCCCCGATTATGGGCGTACCAGCGCAGTACATCCCACAGCAGGGGCCACGTTAGAAGATGGGCACTAGGGGAGCTGGCTGCTAATAAACGTGCGGCTAGCAGCCAGGGGGCAGCGTGGCCGCCACCTTGATCATGCTTCGCTTTCAGTTCGGCTTCCGTCAAAGCCCCACGTGCAGCTAGCAGTGTCTGCATATTCAGGATGCGCTGCCGAATGCTGCGAAAATGGCGGCGCTGCCTGCGGTAGGTGCGGCGTTTGATGGCCAGACAGTCATCCGTGGGAAAGGTAACCACCCCACAGCCGAGCACTTCTGGATCCTCCATGGTCTTTGGAAGGATGGCGCGAAGTTCATTTTTCAAAACTGCCCAGCCTAAAGATGAATGCCCCACATCAAATGCTAATGTCAGCTTGGGTGGATTTACTGAGGTGGAAGTTTTAGATGACATCTAAGTAATTTTGCATTGCCAAGTCGGACTCGTCACGTTAAAATTACAGCGGAATCAAGACAAAGTTTGAAGCGCAACCCGCGTCTCTTTCTGCCATGCAGATACACCGGTGCTAAAAGCGCTTAACTTACCCAAGCGCGGCGGGGAAACCTGTCGCGCTTGTTTTTTTCTTACCCCAGCCAGGTGTGCATGGCAGCGGCCACTTGGACGCCGCGTGTGTAGGCTTCTTCAAAGAGGGACATGCCGCTCATGTCGGAGTGGGCGAAAAATAGTGGGGGTTGCTGTTGCAGCATTTGGGCGCGGTTTGGCCCCCAGATGAAGCCGGGGTCTGGGCGGATCATGCCGTGACCCCACAGCCAGACATCGGCTTGTTGTACATGATCGGTTAGGTCGGGGTGGGCGGTGGCTAGGTTTTTGAGCGCACGCTGGCACCAGTCGGCATGGGTTTGGGTCTGCATCCATTGCCGGGTGGTGGCGGGGGGCTGGTCACACAGGGCTTCATACTGGGTGATGACGGTGGCCCGGGGCACGGCGACGAGGTCCTGGTGGTTGGCATTGATGTAGCCGAGCGAGGGGCCGCGATAGATGACATTGTCCCAGGCGGGCAGGACTCCGGCGCTGGGCGGCAGTTCATCCAGGGTCAGATTCGTGACCACCCAGGGGGCGTAGGCGAGGGGCAGCGGCTGGAGGCCGGGGATGAGGTGCTGGGCGATGAAGCGGGGCAGGGCACAGAGGGCGGCGCGGCTTTCATAGCGGATGACTTCGCCCGTGGCGACTTCCATGACATCTGTGAGCATGCGCCCGCGCTCCTGCTGGATCTGCATGACGATGTGGCCTGTGTGCAGACGGTCTTTGAGCGGCGTAACCAACTGTTTGACCAAGTAGCCATTGCCCTCTGGCCAGGTCAGCATGGTGTCTCGGGTGGCATTGGCGGCCTGGCCGCTGCGACTGGCAAAGTAGTGAATGCCTGCCCAGGCGGAGACCTGATCCACCCCGCCGCCGAAGTCGTCGCGGCAGCAGTAGTCCACGTACCAATGCAGGGGCGTGCAGGTCCAGCCCTGCTGGGTCATCCACGCGGCCATGGTGATGAGATCCAGCGCTAGGAGATCTGGGGCACGCGCACTGCGATCCAGCGGAATGGTGAAGGCGTGTTTGTCTTTCCATTTCTGTATGGTGGCTTCAAAGGCTTCGAATTCCTGTTGATCACTTTTAGTTAGGCCTGCGAGCGGTTGCAGCCCGGCTTCCCACTGACCGTGGATGTAGAGGCGTTCATGCGGGTCCTGACAGAGCGCCATTTCATCATAGATGGGGCGGCCTGCGGCATCGTGACCTTGGATCAAGCGGATCTCTTCAAAGTACTCCAGCACTTCATGGCAATCCCGCCCTGGCAGGGGGACGTAATGCGCGCCCCAGGGGTAGGCGGAGACGGCATTGCGCCCGGAGGTGGAGTTTCCTCCGGCCTGGGCTTCCAGGTCCAAAACGACGAAGTCCTGCACGCCTTTTTTCTGCAACTGATGCGCGGCGGCTAAGCCTGCGATGCCTGCGCCTGCGATGACGATGTCTGTCTTCACTGTGCGTGTGGGCACGGGGCGCGTCTTCATGTCCCGCAGCCGATGGCCAATGCTGGCCGTGGCCCCCAGGATGTTTCCTGGGATGGTCTGCTGTCGGGTGCAGGCGCCGGTGAGCAGCGCGGGTGCTGCGGCGGCGGCCTGGAGAAAACGTCGGCGTTTCATGGGGGATAGTAGCTGGCGATCTTGGCCTGAGGCAAGGCCCATGTGGGCGTGGCCTGTAGCTGCCTGCGCCAGCAGGTGGGCGGATGGTCTTGGCTTTCGAGGTTTCAGAGAATCCACGCCCTGGCGGGCGCAGCTACGGCTTGTAGCTGCCTGCGCCAGCAGGTGGGCGAGGCGGTCTAGAGCTTTCGAGGGTTCAAAGAACCACGCTCTGGCGAGCGCGGCTACACGGAAGCGCCGACTTGTCGGCGGGAAAGAAAAGCGGTGACAAGTCCCCGCAGTCCAGGGGCTGTGCCGTGGTGGGTGGATGGTC
>JAOZVT010000696.1 GCA_025869455.1 Prosthecobacter sp. | reverse complement strand
ATCGGAACCGAAACAAAAAAAGGATCTTTCGCTTCAGCGTAGCGTCATTATTTCCATCTTGCTCGGCAGCCTCGCCATCCATGTCGTTGGACTCATCCTCTTCGGTGTTTGGGTGGTGGTGGAGAAGTATTCCAAACCGGAAGCGGTGTTCCAAGTGAGGGAAACTTTGAAGATCCCCATTCGGAAAACGCCAGAGCACAAAATGAATGTGGCCGCGCATGAAGCGGCTGCCCCCAAGCCCGTCTTCCAAGACAAATTGATCAGCACCCGGCCCTCAGAGTTTGCCCTGCCTGAGCTTCCCAAACTGGACATGCCGCAAATGCTGCCGCTGGACCCAAGCCAACTGGTCAGCGATCAAATCAGCAGCATCGTAGGCACCGCAGGGCTAGGCTCGGGCATTGGGGATGGACTCGGCGGTGGTGGTGGCAACTTCAAAGGCGGTGCCATGGGCCAATTCAACTTCATGGGCATCCGCGCTAAAGGGCAGCGAATTGTCCTCTGCTTTGATGTCTCCGGGAGTGTGGTGAACAAAGCTACCGCTAGCGGCATGCCGCTGAGCCGGATCCAAGATGAAACGATCAAGCTCATCAGCGGCCTACCCACGGGAGCTCAATTTGGCATCATTCAGTTTGTGCGTAACTACAAGCCGTTCCAAAAAACACTGACGGCCATGACTCCGGCCAATCGTGATCTGGCCAAGAAATGGATCGAAACAGAATGGAATGAAACGGGCATGATGGGCCGAGGTGAAAATGGTGTCCTCAGTCCCACTCCGAATGGAGTCGTCTGTGTGCTAGACGCGGCATTCGCTATGAAACCGGATGTCATATTCATCATTTCAGATGGCCAGTTTGAGCAGTCATATCCTGAAGACAGGCGCATTCCAGATGAAGAGTTAGAAATCAAAATGGAAGAACTTCAGGCTGGGCAAGCCGAGAAAGTTCCGGTCCACTTCATCGGCTTCCAAATGCGCCCCGAAAACAAAGTTGCCTGGGGACGCATCGTGCGCAAGACCAGCGGAAGATTGCGCGAAATTCGCTAGCTGCCTGCACCCATCATTCAGATTCCTTCCAGCTCATGCAGCGGAAGGGATGATCATCAATGAGGTTTCCCTGCACGCCTTGAAGCTTCTCGGCATGGTAAAACTGCACCCCCACGTAGTAATAAACGGGAATCACGGCGGCCTGATCATGGATCAAAACCCGCTCTGCTTTTTGAAAAACGAGGTTTCTCTTTTGCACGTCGGGCTCACTTGCCGCCGCCTTGATAAAGTCATCATACTCTTGGTTAGACCAGCCTGTGCGATTGTTGCCATTGTCGGTGGTAAAAAGATCCATGAAGGTGCTAGGGTCATTGTAATCTCCCACCCAGCTTGAACGGCAGAGGTGGTAGTCCAACTCACGCATGGACTTGAGCCAGACCTTTTGTTCTTGCTTGATCAGATTCACCGTGACGCCCAAGGCTTCTTGCCACATGGCCTGGAACTCAATGGCGATGTTCCGCTCAATCGGCAATGGAATGTAGAGATACTCCACGCGCGGGAATCCTTTGCCGCCGGGAAAGCCTGCCTCGGCGAGCAGGCGACGCGCTTCTTCGATGTTATGGTCAAGCCCTGGCGGTGACTGATAATCCTGCCCCGTTCCTGGAGGCGTGATTCCCCAAGCGGGGGTTTCCCCTAATTGCGTGATTTTTTCGACGATACGCTTCTTATCCACCGCCAGCGCGAACGCCTGACGAACACGTGCATCATTGAACGGCGGACGTGTGACATTGATGCGGATAAACCATGTCCCCAGGAAAGGTCCCGTATGAAACCAAGGCTTCTCCTTGAGCGTTTGTGTCAGGGTGGGTGGCACCATGCCCTTATCCATCATCAGATCACACTGACCAGTGTGAAAGTAACTCAGCGCCGTATTCGCATCCTGCACAGGCTTGATGGTGATGGTTTCCATCTTCACATTTGCCGCGTCCCAATACTGAGGATTTTTGCGCAGGCGGATGTGATCATCCAGCAACCACTCTTCCAAAACATAGGCACCATTGGTCACGATGTTTGCTGGTTTGATCCACGAGGTTCCATGCTTTTGGATCGTAGTCATCTGCACCGGAGCCAGGGTCACAAACGAAGATAAATCCACGAAGTAAGGGGTAGGATTCTCCAACTCCACTTGCAGCGTTTTTTCGTCCAAAGCCTTCACGCCGACTTTAGCAAAGTCCTTCTCCGTGCCTTCTGTAAAAGCCCGCGCTCCACGGATCACATGCAGCAGACTGGCATAATCCGCGCCCGTTTCGGGATCGAGCGCCCGCTTCCATGAGTCCACGAAATCCTGCGCAACGACAGCACGTCCATCCGTCCAGAAAGTTCCCGAGCGCAGATGAAAGGTGTAGGTTTTGCGATCCTCTGAGATCTCCCAACGTTCCGCCATGCCGGGTTCTGGTTTGCCCGCCTGGGTGACACGGCACAGACCTTCAAACAAAGATGTGGAAATACGCATGGAGACCTGATCCGTCGTCAGCGCGGGGTCCAGGGTCTCCGGCTCCGCGCTCTGGATGAATACGAGATCCGCGCGCTCACGCTTCGGCGCACAGGCACCGAGGCAGAGCAGGAAAATCGCCAACAGCATTCGAGTCAAAAATCGCATCGTGATCAGATTGCAGCGGACTGCCCCATGACGCAAGAGATGCGAATTGTCGCAACATCCGTTTCTGGTCCACGTTTTCAGCGGCCCATGAAAGTCACAACCTTACTTTTTTTATCGCTCGCCAGCTTGGTCAGCGCCGCAGACAAACCCCTACTCGCCATTCCTGGAGAGGTCATCTACGAGAGCAAACTGGATACCGCCCCTGCCGCCCCGTGGAAATCGGCTAAAGGTCAGTGGGAACTGAAAGACGGTGTCCTGCGTGGTGCCGAACTGGCAGCTGACAAACATGGTGCTGTCTCTCGCCTGCCCAACAAACTTTCCGACTTTGTCATCGAATATGAATTCAAGTTCGAAGGCGCCCGGACCACCAGCCTTTCCATCAATGCGGTGAAGGACCACATGGCCCGCATCAACATCACCCCCAAAAGCGTCACTGTACAGCGCGACGACAATGACCATGAAGGTCCAGACAAGGCGGTCATCTTTGCCCGCTTCCAGACGGAGCTTTCCCCCGGCACCTGGCACAAAGTGCGCATGGAAATGGTAGGCGATACCCTGCTGGGTCAGGTGGACGATCTCACTGCCTGGGGCAGCAACGACCTGTTCAAGACCGACAAAATGAGCCCAGGATTCACTGTCGGAGGCCAGTCCGTGGACTTCCGTAATTTCAGCATCCGCGCTGCCACTCTGAATCCTGAATGGGAATCCGTGAAGGCCACCCTGCCAAAGCCAGGTGAAAAAGTCGCTGCCGCAGGAGCACCTGCCAAAGGCAAACCAAAGGGCAAAGGTAAGGGCAAGAAAAAGAACGACGAGTAGTCGCCCCGAATCCTTCCCTGCCTGATACCTTTTCAAGCAGGGAGTGAAGACTTCAGCCAATAAGCAGGCCCCTGCTTATTGGCTTTTTTGCGTTTAGACCAATTTCCAAAATGAATGTCGAATATTCACCTGGAAAAAGCCGACTTCACAGAGGTGAGTTTCAGACAACCTTTTTGCAAACCAGTATAGGATGAGCCTCTGAATCGTTGTGCAATAGGGCCGCTTTTGTGACAAGCATTTTGAAATCCCGGTAAACCTAGACGAATCTAGACATGGAGAATTTATCTCCAGCTTCCTTGATCCATGCCTTTTCCACTTCCAGCACTGCCGCAGATTCCCCCAGAGATTGTTGCACTCACGGACTATGAGCCTCTGGCTCGGCAGCATCTCGGAGAGAAGGCCTGGGCCTATTTTTCAGGAGGCGCGGCGGATGAAATCACCCTTCAGGATAACCGCTCGGCTTTCGATCAGATCAAGCTCCTGCCTAGAGTACTGCGGGACATGAAAGGGGGGCACACACGCGTAAGTCTGCTGGGGCAGACCTTCGAACACCCCATCTTGCTGGCTCCCATCGCCTATCAGCGCATGGCCCATGAAGACGGAGAATTAGCCACGGTTCTTGGAGCCTCCGCACTCAATGCTGGCATGGTGGTGAGTACGCGTGCTTCCGTGCCGATTGAGGACATTGCCGCCGCTTCACAAACGCAGCTTTGGTTTCAGCTCTACATGCAGCCAGACCGGGAGTTCACCCGCCAACTGGTTAAACGCGCAGAGGCTGCGGGTTACACCACGCTGGTCCTCACCGTGGATGCTCCTTTAAATGGCATCCGCAATCGCCAACAACGCGCTCAATTTTCCATGCCCGCTGGAGTGGAGGCTATCAATTTACGCGACATGGTACCGCCAGACATGCGCCCGCGAATGGCCGGAGAGAATGTGGCCTTTGGCGCATTGCTGGATGTCGCGCCGACCTGGGAGGATGCCGAGTGGCTGCTTTCCATCACGAAGCTCCCGGTGATCCTAAAAGGCGTGCTCTCTCCTGAGGACGCAGAAATGGCTATCGTGCGCGGCTTCGCAGGCATCATCGTTTCCAATCATGGCGGTCGCATTTTAGATACCATGCCAGCTACCATTGACGTGCTGCCTCAGATCGCCTCAAAAGTCGCCGGGCGTGTGCCCATCTTGCTGGATGGCGGCATTCGTCGCGGCACTGACGTGCTGAAAGCCATCGCGCTAGGAGCCTCAGCCGTGCTCGTTGGCCGACCCTATATTTTTGGCCTATCGGTTGGGGGTGCGGTTGGGGTGGCTCATGTCTTGAATATCCTGCGAGCGGAGTTTGAAGTGGCCATGGGCCTAACAGGATGTGCAACAGTGGATCAAATCCAACCCTCGGTCATCTGGAAGCGCTGAATGTTCTGAACATCACCGCTATTCAACACGTAGATAAGTTTGTCCTCTTTTGTTGGTTGAAGGACCCAGATGCCTAGGCACGGGTCTAGCCAATCTCTTTTATCATGAAAGCCCTACTCACACTGCCTCTCCTTCTTTTGATTGCTGGCTGCAAGCCCGCCAGCGAATCCCCCCAAACCTCTACTACCAAAAGCGGTAAACCGCAGGTGTATGTGGCCAACTACCCACTCAAATACTTCGCTGAGCGTCTCGGTGGCGACTCCGTGGAAGTCCACTTCCCTGCCCCGGCGGACGAAGATCCAGCCTTCTGGCAACCGGACGATGACACCATCGCCAAGTATCAAGCAGCCGACTTGATCTTGATGAATGGAGCCAGCTATTCCAAGTGGGTAGATCACACCACCTTGCCGGATGAAAAAGTGGTGAATACTTCCAGTGCGTTTTCCAAAGACTTCATCGAAATCAAAAACGCCACCACTCACAGTCATGGGCCTGGTGGAGAGCACAGCCATAGCGGCACCGCATTCACCACCTGGATTGATTTCCAGCAGGCCATTCTGCAAGCCAAGGAGGTTTCCACCGCCCTTCAAACCATCGTTGCAACTGAAGCGAAAGCAGAGATCGAGCAGCGGTTATCCGAACTAGAAAAAGAACTCACTTCATTGGATAATCGTTTGTTAGTCGTGGGCAAAAAGATCGCTCAAGCCCCACTCGTCGCCTCGCATCCTGTTTATCATTATTTGGCAAGACGTTACGATCTGAATCTGAAAAGCGTACTCTGGGAACCTGAAACGGTGCCGGATGATAAAGCCATGGAAGATCTCAAAAGCATCCTGAGCACACACGCTGCACAATGGATGATCTGGGAAGGCGAACCAGCCCAAGAAAGCGTCGCTAAACTCAAAGCCATCGGTTTGAAAAGCCTGGTCTTTTCACCCTGTGGAAACGTGCCTGATAAAGGCGATTTCCTCAGCGTGATGAAGGCCAATGTGGAGGCGCTCGAAACAGCCTTCCCCTAGACATTAGAAACCTTAAGAAGGAAATTTCATTTCGAAATTGTCTCGATAAAAATAATTTCTATTTCGATTTGACGAATCTCATATTTGTGGCAAGATCCACCCAAGTTCAACGCAACCCCACCATGAAACGCATATTCAACAACTCCCCACGCCTTACGACACTCCCCGAGTGTCTTCAGGGGAGTTATTGCGTCTCATTCGGAGCGGGCACAGAGGCCATGGGCCATAACGCGATGGATTTGAGCACCCCCATTCTGGAGGACAACGAGCAGAGCGGCTAGACCGCAGGTTTTTATAAACCCAGGCATTTCAAAGCCCTGCTCGCCCTAGAAAGGCAGCAGGGCTTTTTGTTTTTCAATTCACTTCACCCCAACCAAGGAGGTTTTAACCCACCCTTTCTCATAGAGACCCAAACACGACCTCGTCAGACGGACGAGGTAGCTGAGAGGCAAGAACTCCGGTGTCCGCTGCAACGGACACCGAAGCGAGGGCCGACCTGACAGACTCGAGGATGAGTCGCTGATTGCCTGCACAAGTGCGGTGTGTTTCACACTTCGCATACCCTCCTCGCTATGTCAATTTCAGCAACCTACAAGCGCGTAAGTATTCTTAAGCCGATTGGCGAGAGAACAGAGATATTGCGCCCATTTTTAGACATCACGAAGAGGCTTCCCGGAAGGTGTGCCATAAACACCGAAACATCCGCCGTGAAATACCCTGCGGGTGCGACGCCAGCGATGAGCTAAACCCTCATCCCGTGCGTGGCAGCGGTGTTCGTTCTATTCATGCGTGACGTGCATCCAGATTGATTCACGTCACGCCATGAATGGCCGCACAAGCTCATCACAATCTCGTGAGCTTATGCGGCCATTCCAAAGAGCGGCGTGTCAACAGGACTCTGAATATTGAAGTTCCGACTTACCCGCCGCGCCAAATATCATGGAGCGTGGGGACTCGCCGCAGAAGATCGCCCGCCACTTCCCCTAGGACACAGGATCGCCCACTGGGAAGCTAGGTTACGGGCAGGCTGCCTGTCCCCACGTTCCATGGCCTAACAAGGGCTTGTAGTGTAGAAGTTTGCACGGCTGGTTTGCACCCAGCAAGTGACGGAGCGTTACCGTCCTCGTCCACCATTTTCCTTG
>JAOZVT010000695.1 GCA_025869455.1 Prosthecobacter sp. | reverse complement strand
CTTGGTTCTCTCTGCGAAGCCATGAAATCCAGAAATTGCTCGCGTTATTCCTGTATCTACAGGTTGGGTCAGAGAAAATGGGGATTTTTCTGCGCTTGCTTTTAATAAATTCCAATTCTGAACAACATACGAGCTCAGACGAGAGTAATGGACTGGATTAGGGATTCCCAGATGCCGCCGCAGACCACCGCTTCGAACCATATTATGAACACACATTTCGGCTTTATTGGGTGATCCTCCGGACATTTGTCCTTTTAGACCGCCATTTTGTCCGGTCACTGCATTAGCGAACATGGTAGTAGAAAATGCAGGCGGGAGTTCTTTTGGAAAGAATCCTGTGGCCAATAAATTTCGCAACGTAAGCATGGTTCAATTAGTCAATCAGCAGTTCAAGTTGAATTAAGATTTATTTTCAGCTAACTAATTGTTATGCTGTCGACAATATCTTGAAGGCTCGGCTTTTTCAGATCTGTGAGCAAAATACCTTTTGGTATAATGACTTTACCAATTATATTTTCGCGGGGTATTGAAATATTCATGTAGCACACCCCACGCTCTATAGAGTAACCATTTGAAGGTAGATCACAAATCGATATGGCATATACGCAGGATGCAGTAGTTTCGGCTTGAGTAAGGAGAGTTGAAAGGTGCTCAGGGATAAGGTCTTGAATATGTAAAAAGGGCCTTATAAAACTTAATGTTTGTCCCCCGCGTGAAGCCACGGCGTATTGAGATGCGATATACGACTTTTTCGCCAATGAAAGCCTTATTGGATTATCTGCCCAGCGGCTCAGATAGGCAGAAGTTTTGGGATCAATGTTTTTGATCGCATTTGCGATATTAATCAAATCCACAAGAGTATAAGGTCGATACTTTATGTCGAAACCATTTTCCTCAATTTGACCTGAAAAAACACAAGATGTTCCGTGATAAAATATTTGTGTATTAGACTCGATTTCCTGCGGAAAAACAAGTTCCGTCTCTTTTATACTTTGTGCATTGAACGAGTGCAGAATCATAATAGTGTGATTGGAATTAATAGCTAGGTTAAATGCTATAATTTATTAGGCGATTGGCTAGAATTTTAAGCAGATTCCAACAAAAAACCCGGAAACCTTGCGGTTTCCGGGCTGGATGTGGAGTTAACGAGTGAGCGAGATCGCCAGGGCGAATTAACCCCCGATGTTCGCGGGGCCGTTCACCTGGGAGTTCACGCGGAGGCGGAGGCCGTTGAGGTGGATGAAGCCGGTGGCGTCGTCTTGGTTGTAGGCTTTCGTTGGGTCGGCTTCCATGGTGGCGATGTGCGGATTGTACAGGCTGAATTGGGACTGGCGGCCTGCGGCGTGGATGCCGCCTTTGTAGAGCTTCACACGGACGGTGCCGGAGACGTTCTTTTGGCTCTCGGTAACGAGGGCCTGGATGGCGAGGCGCTCGGGGGCGTACCAGAAGCCGTTGTACACGAGTTTGGCGTACTCGGGGATGAGGCCGTCACGCAGGTGCATGACTTCGCGGTCCATGGTGAGGGATTCGATCTGGCGATGGGCGAAGTGGAGGATGGCACCGCCGGGGGTTTCATAGACGCCTCGGCTCTTCATGCCGACGAAGCGGTTTTCCACCATGTCCACGCGGCCAACGCCGTGTTTGCCACCGAGTTTGTTCAGGGCTTTCATGACCTGGAGTGGGTTCATGGGCTTGCTGTTCACGGCCACGCAGTTGCCTTTGTCGAAGTCGAGCACGACGTATTCGGCCTTATCCGGGGCGTCTTCTGGGAAGACGGAGAGGGTGGTGAAGTAGTCGCGGTACTTCACATCGCCCGCATTGAACCAGGGGTCTTCGAGAATGCCGGCCTCGTAGCTGATGTGCAGGAGGTTGCGGTCCATGGAGAAGGGCTTTTTCGCGCTGGCCTGGATGGGGATTTTTTTGTCGTCGCAGTAGGCGATCATTTCGGCACGGCCAGGGAACTGGGTGCGGAAACGCTCGTCACGCCAAGGGGCGATGATTTCGAGATCGGGGGCGAGGGCGGCGGTGGTGAGCTCGAAGCGAATTTGGTCGTTGCCTTTGCCGGTGGCGCCGTGGGCGATGGCGTAGGCACCTTCTGCCTGGGCGATTTCGACCATGCGCTTGGCGATGAGGGGGCGGGCGATGCTGGTGCCGAGGAAGTACTGGCCTTCATAGATGGCCCCGGCCTGCATCATGGGGAAGATGAAGTCTTTGGCGAATTCTTCCTGGAGGTCATCCACGTAGATTTTCAGCGCGCCGGTTTTCTTGGCTTTGGCGTTGAGGCCTTTCAGTTCGTCGTCCTGGCCGATGTTTGCACAGAAGGCGATGATTTCGGCATCATAGGTTTCTTTGATCCAGGAGAGCAGGACGGAGGTGTCGAGGCCACCGGAATAAGCGAGGACGATTTTCTTTTTCATGATTGGGGAAAGGAGCGTTGAGAATAAACGGTTCGGCGGGAATGTCGAATGGAGAGAAAGCCGACTGGAGGTGCTTTCCGAATATGTGGGGGAGGATCCTTTTGCGGAAAGGCGGAAGGCTGCTGTTCGTTTGTGCGTCCATGAAGTGGATCTGTCTGTCTTTCTTGTTCGGCACTTTGGCCTTGGGGGCTGCGCCCAAACCTAACATTGTTTTTATCTTGGCCGATGATCTGGGACGGGCTGATTGCGGTTTCATGGGCGGCCCGGTGGCGACGCCTCACCTGGATAAGCTGGCTAAGGAGGGGGCGATTTTGGACCAGTTTTATGTGCAGCCTGTGTGCAGTCCGACACGCGCAGCCTTGATGACGGGGCGTTATCCCATGCGTCACGGTTTGCAGGTGGGGGTGGTGCGTCCGTGGGCTGATTACGGTCTGCCTTTGACGGAGCAGACGCTGCCGCAGGGACTGAAGGAGGTGGGGTATCAAACGTCCATCGTGGGCAAGTGGCATCTGGGGTTCATCACGCGGGATTATTTGCCAACGAATCGTGGGTTTGACCAGCAGTATGGGCATTACAATGGGGCCATTGATTATTTCAAATTGGAGCGTGATGGCGGTCACGACTGGCATCGCGACGATAAGTCGAGTGATGACAAGGGTTACTCCACGCATCTTTTGGGGACTGAAGCTGCGCGGGTGGTGCGTGAGCGGGACAAGGAGAAACCGCTCTTTTTGTACGTGCCCTTCAATGCGGTGCACAGTCCCTGGCAGGTGCCGGAGGAGTATGTGAAGCCGTATGCGGAACTGAAAGGTAACCGGGCTATTTACGCGGGCATGCTGGCGTGCATGGATGAGGCGGTGGGAAAGATCGTGGCGGCGGTGGATGAGGCGGGCATCCGTGACAACACGCTGTTTGTTTTCGCCAGTGACAATGGTGGGCCATCTCCGGGTACCATCACGGACAACGGGCCGCTGCGTGCAGGCAAGGGGACACTCTATGAGGGAGGCACGCGGGTGGTGGCCTTTGCTACCTGGGCTGGGAAAATCAAGGCTGGTAGCACGGTCACGGCACCTATGCACATGGTGGACTGGTACCCGACGCTGCTGAAGCTGGCGGGGGCGACACCGGAGCAGAAAGCACCGCTGGATGGGCTGGATATCTGGCCCTGCATCACCGAAGGCGCGCCATCGCCCCATGAAGCCATTCTTTACAACACCACGCCAACCAATGGTGCCATCCGCATGGGCGACTGGAAGCTGGTCCAAAACGGGCAGTTGCGTGACTCCGATGACGATGGGGGGAAGGGACCAGGAAAGAAGAAAAAGAAGGGGGCGGGAAAGAAAGGTCCAGGAGCGAAAGGGGTGGAGCTTTTCAATCTGATCACGGATCCCAACGAAAAGACCAACCTCGCCGCAGACTATCCTGAGAAGGTGGCGGAGCTTCAGGCTAAACTGACTGAATATGCTGCCCAGGCGCTGCCGCCGAAAAGCGGCCCGCAGCCGAAAAATTACGTGGTTCCTAAAGTCTGGGGAGAATGAGATGCGGCGGGGAGTTGCCCTGCGGCGCTTTTACAGCCACTAGGCAGTCATGCTGCAACCTGTGCTGACCCCAGAAGGCCGCCTCCTCACGGAGGGGGAGCGTCTGTCTGCGGAGGAGCGACGGCTCGTGGCTCTAGGCAGTCAGGGACTCGGGGCATTGTTCATCGGCTTAGGAACGGAGTTTCTGATGACCGAACTGGAGCTGCCCTGGCGCTGGTTGCGCCGTTGGTCGCAGCATTTTTTGACGCGCCTGTGCCAGACGCGCGATGTTTTGCGCACGCCCATTCCCAGCTTTGAGGAGCGTCAGTCGCTGATCGCTTCGGCTCCGCCGTTTGCGGGGGGCGAGTATTTAACACCTGAATGGTTAGAGCGGGGATGGCTGGCGATGGCGGAACTGGTGACGCAAAAAATGGCGTCGCATTCAGGTGGCCTGGAAGGCTGGTTACAAGCGGCCAATCCAGCCTGGCATCTGGTGGGGAAAGTCACTTTCCATCTGGCGGAAAATAAGACGGACCCGCTGCGGCCTTTTGCTTTTTTGGCTACTTTTACGGAGAAGCTCAGCGCCAGTGGGCAGGTGCAGCATTTGCCATTGGCGCGCGCGCTTCAGATGTACTCGGGGCAGAAGGATCAGGCTGCGATGGAGGCTCTGCTGGCTCCTGTTCGTTTGGCTGCTGGGCAGAGTGTGCTCTTGCGTGAGTGGTTGGAAACGCGCCGTCTTTTTCAACCCCTGGCTCTGGATGCTCAGGAAGCTTATCGTTGGTTGCGCGACAGCCAGATTTTCCAAGAGAGCGGCATCGTGGTGAAGCTGCCTAACTGGTGGCGTGAGGGTAAAGGCAACCGCCCCAGTGTTCAGGTCACCATTGATGCACCCAAGGATGGTACGCTGCATGCCGGGGGGCTGTTGTCATTCCGGGTGGATAAGGCATTCCAGGGTACGCCTTTGACCGACGCAGAATGGGAAAAACTGCTGAGTGCGGAAACTGGGCTGGTTTCTTTACGTGGGCAATGGGTGGAGGTGCAGGGGGCTAAATTGCAACAGGTGCTGGAGCATTGGACCCGGGTGCAAAATGCTGTTGGAGAAGGGCTGATCGGCTTTCTCGACGGCATGAGATTGCTGGCCCGCTACGTACCTAAAACGGAAGCCGAAGAATCGGTGGATGCGGAAACATTGCACGATTGGTCAGACATCGTGGCTGGTAAGGGCATTGCCGAGGTCATGGAAAAGATGCTGGATCCTGCGCAGGTGGCTCCGCCGGAGAACCTGCGCGCCACCTTGCGTCCGTATCAGCAGAAAGGTCTGGCGTGGTTGCATTTCATGTCACGCTTGGGGTTAGGGGCTTGTTTGGCCGATGACATGGGGCTGGGGAAAACTCTGCAGGTGATTGCCCTTTTACTTTTGAGGCAAGGTCAGTTTAAAGAGCCTGCCTTGCTGGTGGTGCCCGCGTCGCTGGTTGGAAACTGGAAGGCCGAGATTGCTAAATTTGCGCCTGACTTGCGTGTCTTGATTGCTCATCCTTCGGCACTAGAGCGGAGTGACTTGGATCGTGTGATACGGAATCCTGGTTCCATGCTTCGCGGGTATGATCTGATGATCACCACTTACACCTTTCTGCAACGCACGGAAAGCTGGCAGGGGCATCCCTGGGGCCTGGTGATTTTGGATGAAGCGCAAGCCATCAAAAACCCCGCCAGTGGCAGCACCCAGGCCGTTAAACGACTTCAGGCACTGGCCCGAATTGCCCTCACTGGTACACCGATTGAAAATCGTCCGGGTGATCTTTGGAGCCTCTTTGATTTTCTCAATCCTGGCCTCCTGGGGCCTGCGTCTGTCTTTGCTCAAGTGGTGAAACAATGCGCCACGAGCCGCGAAGGTTACGCCCCTCTTCGGCGGGTGGTGCAACCGTACATTTTACGGCGGATGAAAACGGACAAGAGCATCATCAATGACCTGCCGGACAAAACGGAACTCAAGGCTTGGTGCGGCCTAACAAAAAGGCAAACAACGATTTATGCCAAGCTGGTGGATCAAATGGCCAAGCTCATGGCGGATGCCACCATGGATCCCATTCGCCGTCAGGGGCTCGTTCTCAGTTTCCTCATTCAGTTCAAACAAGTCTGCAATCATCCGAGTCACTGGAATGGCGATGGCGTGTGGGGAACCGAGGACAGCGGTAAATTTGCCCGCCTTGCCGAGATTTGCGGTCAGATAGCGGAGCGTCGTGAACGTGTCCTCATCTTCACGCAATTTCAGGAAACCTGCGATCCGATCGCCCGCTTCCTAGCTCAGGTCTTTGGGCGTGAAGGTTTGATCCTGCATGGCGGCACGCCTGTCAAAAAGCGCCCGCAACTTGTCGAAACTTTTCAGCAAGCCGATGGCCCGCCGTTCATGGTCATCAGCGTCAAGGCGGGCGGCACAGGGCTTACCCTCACCGCCGCCAGTCATGTAATCCATTTTGATCGCTGGTGGAATCCCGCTATCGAGAACCAAGCCACGGATCGCGCCTACCGCATTGGTCAGAAGAAGAATGTGCTTGTTCACAAATTCATCTGCCAAGGCACCATCGAGCAACGGATTGACTCTCTCTTGGAAAAGAAGACCGCCCTTTCTGAAGCGCTGCTTTCCCAAGAAGGCAGCACCGAATCCATGCTCACCAACATGAGTACCGAAGAGCTCCTGCACTTCGTCTCATTGGATGTGAATGCGGCGTTGGTCAGTTGAAATCAGCTAAATTTAATAACTGATTATTTTTAAAGATTTTGTCTTTACATTTTGTATATGAAAATGAGATAAGGCATTATATCTTATGCCAATTGATTATTTTCCGTCGCCTGGATTGAGTGAAATAGTTATTGCTCTTGTAGGTGGTATAGGAATAGATCATGGGAAAATAGCCAAGATAATAGCTGATAGATTTTTAAAGTACGAGTATAATACAAACGTAATTCGAATTAGTCATCATGTATTGCCGAAGCTTGTGGACGCCACATCACTGCCTCTAGATAAATTTGAAAGAGCAAACATTTTAATGACGTTGGGGAATAAAGCACGTGATGTTTATAAAGATGCTGGAGTGGCCGCGTTAGGTGCAATAAGCGAGATTCACAAGCTAAGAACTCATGTGGATGATACTTACCAAATTGGTCGA
>JAOZVT010000694.1:4569-7115 GCA_025869455.1 Prosthecobacter sp. | reverse complement strand
CCCGTGAGATCTTGTTGCTCAATGTTGGGCAGCAGATCGATCACATCCTCGCGATTCAAATAGCGCGAAGGTTCCAGCCCCAGCTTGCCAGCCAGTCCGTCATAAACCTTCAGGCCAATGCCGTAAAACGGACCTTCCCACCAGTGGTAGCTCGGAATCACAAACGGAAGACTATGGACCAAATGTGGGGCATTCCGGCACAGAAGCCCACGTTCACGCAGGGCTTCCAGGACCAGGGAGACATTGCCCTGTTTCAGGTAACGTACACCACCATGTACCAGCTTGGTGCTTCGGCTGGACGTGCCTTTGGCAAAGTCTGATTGCTCAACGAGCAGGACACTGTGTCCACGCACAGCGGCGTCCACGGCAGCACCTAATCCAGAGGCACCGCCTCCAATAATGACGACATCAAAAGCTTCTGATCTGGAAGCGAGTTCCGTCAGGTTGGGGAGACGTTTCATACCTCTAGATTAACGAATGCCGAAACATCTGCCGAGAAGAATCCGCGTACTTTCTAAGGGCTTATTCTTTGATTTGTCTCATCCCTGCCATCTCTGCAGCTTTTAAAATGTCTTCCGTCAGGCGTTTCCAGAAAATGGGGGCGATGCACATTAAGCTGAGAATACCTACGGCTAAGACGGACAGCGCGCCTTGGGCGAGATTTTGCAACGGAGACGGAATGCAGGCGGCTAGCAGAGGGAGTAGCAAGATCAGTAGGATGCGAAAGCGAAGACGAAGGATCAAGCGAACTCGGGTGAGTTGTTTTGCCTGTCCATGATACTCAGTCACGGTGAGGTAGGCTTCAGAGGCGTGTGACGGTGGTCCTGTCTCCACATCAAAAAGCCGCCATCCATCATCTTCGCGAACGGTCAGACTTTTCTGCTGGAGCTGTTCTTTGAGCTTTTCTAAGAATTCCCTCCGGCCTGTTCCTGACTCACTCCAAAAACTAAATTCGGCCAATCGGAATGACACCTTTCGGGGTTTGGGGTGAAGGGACAGGACAGGGACGGATCGAATACTTTTGGGCCGCGTGCCTAGCCGAACCATGCCTAGCAGTCTTTCCCATTCCCGCAGCACGGGTTGCCACCAGCAAAGGCCTAACAAAAGGCATGACTCACGTGGATTCAGCGCAAACGGAGCATTCGTTAGACTGATCAGGCGGCAAGCGGCCAGAGCGAGTGATAAGCATAAAATCACTGCTGCGGTAAATGGTGATTGAAGTGCCAAGGCTAAAACGAACAGCACCAGCCACAGTACGCCTCCCATCCAGTCTAGCCAGCAGCGGGGTCCTTGTTGGTAGATACCCTGAAACAGTCCTTCCCCCAAGGGACCATGGAAAATGCTTCCTTCATTCAAGGTTAGACTGACTGCGCGATCTCCGTAAATACCGCCAAACCAGCGAGCACCGCCCAGCGGACCAAAGCGCTCGGGATGATCTTTCATGAGCAAAGCCTCTGCGCGTCCGTAACCTCGTTGCTGTCGCAAATAAGCACCTACGGTGTAACGCCGATGATGCCAAACCATGGCCCCAGGAATGAAGTGCAATTTGCCTCCCATCTCGCGCAGTCGCCAACAGACATCCACATCATCTCCCGCCACACGATATTGAGGATGGAATCCGCCGATGGCATTCAAGGCCGTTTTACGGATGGCTAAATTGCAGCCCGGTAAGTGTTCCGCCTCCGTATCGGTCAGCAGCACATGAGCCGGGGCACCAGGGGCCGCCGCTACCACGGCTTCAATACGATTTCGGGGTTGGGGCGGAATGTTCGGACCACCTGCTGCGACCCACTTTGGATCAGCTAAGCCTAACGACAAGTAGGTTAACCAATCTTCATCGGCGATGCAGTCATCATCCGTATAAGCTAAAATTTCTCCTGTGGCCAAAGAGGCTCCCAAATTGCGCGCCACACTCAGTCCGGCATGGACCTGGCGTACGTATCGAACCTCTGGAAAATCGTGGGCTATGGCCGCTATGTCCTGGGTGGAACCATCATCAATGAGGAGCACCTCAAAATCTGGATAATGCAGTCTCTCGAGTGACTCCAAACAAGCTCGTAGGGTAGCCGTGCCGTTGTAGGTACAGACGATCACAGAGATGCGCAGCTTTATTTCGTCAGTAGCCTGAAGACTAAGTTCAGGATATGATGGGGAGAATGCTGCCTCCCTGTCCCGTCTTGCCGCATCCACGAGGCCGAATTTCCATTGCGTCACCTCTGCGCCACCGCGAAACCATTCGTCCGTGTAGCTAAACCAAACAGTTCCAGCAACCGCAGAATTAACGCATATTTGGTTAAACCATCGGCGGGTTTCGGCTTGCGCAGCATCGCCATGAACGGCCACATCCAGACCAAACTCCGTGATGACTAAGGGTTTATTTCCTGCCAGATTTTGCAATCTTTGCAGGTAGGAGGCCAGAGCCTCGGGTTGTTCCAGATACAAATTCACCGCCAAAAAATCGGCATTGCGAGGGATCAGATACTCGGTGCTGGGATAGGTGGCGTAGCTGAAGAGCTTTTGCGGAGAGATCCCGCGTCCCGTTTCAA
>JAOZVT010000694.1:0-4559 GCA_025869455.1 Prosthecobacter sp. | reverse complement strand
CAAAAAATCGCGAACACGTGTGGGACCCATCCAGAGAACCAAGGTTTTTTCGATTTCATTGCCGACTAAAAAACCGAACACGCAGGGCTCATCTCGGAAGCGACCAACAGCCTCTGCAATGCGTCGGGAGATCTCTTTTTTTAATCCGTGGTCCCGCAAGAAATCCACATGATCTGTCCAAGGGATACCCACCAGCAGCCGCAACCCGTGTTCCGTGGCAGCTTGAAGGACGGAGGCTGTGGGCAATTCATAGAGCCGCACTGTATTGAAACCCAGCTCGTGAATGTGCCGCAAATCAGCGTTCAGAGCCACATCCTCTGGAAAGGCTTCACCTCGCGAGTTTGGTTTGAATGGGCCGTAAGCTACACCGCGCATTGGCCACTTGGCCTCAGCCGTGCGCAGCCATTTCCCACCCGAAATGATCGGGGGAAAAGGGTTGCTGACAGAGGTGGAGGCTGGCATGACAGTAGAATCAAGCATGGACGCATGCCGGGGGAAAGGCATTCGCGCTAAGGAACATAAAGCCGCTCCAGTAACCTTACAGTCTCGACATGGTTTCTCCGACTTCTTTGGAGATGTTGAGCAGGATCAAATTATGATCCTGACCTTCTTTTTCATGCAGAGTCACTTTTTCAGGGTGGGCTGCGGCTAGTTCTCGACTCATGGCGATGGGGATGACCTCATCTTCGGTGCCGTGGTAAATTTCCACATGCGCCCCTTTTCCCACCACGTTAGCTAGGTGGGTGCGATTATCGAAGCGGTGTAGGTTCAGGTAACAAAGCGGTGTGCCGAGGACGAGTCTGCCCATCTCCGTCATGGTGGTGAAGGGAGAAATCAGGATGATTCTTTGGATATTCAGATCATCCGCCGTCATCAGACCGGCAGCACAGCCAATGGAATGTGCCAGCACACACATTTTTGGAGCCATTTGTTCGGGCGTCTGGTTTAAGTGCTTAGCCAAAGCTGCAACGGCGGCTTGGGAACTTTCGCGTATTCCGTTTGGATTAGGCTTACCATGGCAGTCGCCATAGCCAGGGTAATCCACCATCAAATAGGCAAAACTAGGGTCCCATTCTTTGACAAAGTTTAGCCAATCTAAAGCCAGCGAACCGTTGCCTGAAAAACAGAGCCAGATCTTTTGAGGTGAGATCTCCCCATTCCTTGGAGGGATATAATGGGCCACTTGCTGCCCCTGACTCGTGACATACTCCAGAGCCAAGCCATGATTCTGACTGAGTGACTGGCGGTAGTCCTCGTCGTAGGGCCGCTGGTAATACATCAGCTTCGACTGACAACCTAGCAGCAGTAGCACCGGGAGAAGTAAAAGCAGGAAGATCAAACGAAGCAGTCTGGTAACGAGTTTCACACACGTATGATACGCAGGTGCCGAAGAAGAAACACAGTTCAAAAAAAGAAACATGGGCCGCTTTGCCTCACTCGGTGGTGAAGGCGCTACATCCACGTTTGCAAAAGTGGGTGGCCCAGACCTTTGGCCAGTTGACGGAGGCCCAGGAACTCACCGTGCCTCACATTTTAGCAGATCACTCCGTCCTGCTTTCTTCACCAACGGGCAGTGGCAAGACTTTGGCAGGTTTCCTGGGTATTTTGGATCATCTGGTGCGGGCTCATGAGGCAGGTACATTGGGAAATGGCATTCATGCCATTTATGTTTCGCCATTGCGGGCGCTGACCTATGACATCCAAAAGAACTTGATGGCTCCGCTGGAGGGCCTGGGGCTGAGTGACGTTATTCGCGTGGGATTGCGCACGGGGGATACCTCGGCCACGGAAAGAGCCAAGCTTAGGCGCAAACCTCCCCACATCTTGCTGACCACGCCGGAGAGTTTAGCTATCTTGCTGCCCCAGGCAGGCTACGCTCAGGCCTTGGCTTCTTGCCACTTTGTCATTGTGGATGAACTTCATGCGTTGGCTGAAAACAAACGCGGCGCGCATTTGGCGCTGTCTTTGGAACGGTTGGAAAGGCGCACTCTGGGGCTGACGCGCATCGGTTTGTCCGCCACCGCCGCGCCTTTGTCTGTATTGGGGCAGTTGCTGGTGGGCACCCACAGGAGTTGTCAGCTTGTGGAGGCGCGGATGGAGCGCAGCCGTCGGGTGGAAGTTCTCTCCCCGCTCCGGCGTGATCCGTATCCGCCTTCGGGTTACACGGCTCAGCGGGTGATGCAGGACATCGCTCAAATCGTGGGGAGAAACCGCAGCGTGATCATTTTTTGCAATACACGCAGCGCGACAGAGAGCGTCTCTCTGCGTTTGAAGCAGGCACTGCCAAAGCTGGCCGAGAAGATCGAGGCCCATCATGCCTCACTGGATCGCGATGTGCGGTTGGACGTGGAGGATCGTCTGAAAAATGGGGAACTTCGTGCGGTGGTTTGCAGCACCAGTTTGGAAATGGGCATTGATATCGGCAGTGTGGATTGCGTCGTTATGATCTCCACGCCGAAGGGCGTTAGCCGCGCCCTGCAACGGATCGGGCGCAGCGGGCACAGCATCCACACGCAAAGCCACGGCATCCTGGTCGCGACGAATGTGAATGACCTGATGGAGTGCATCGTCTGCGCGGAGATGACCCGGGCATTGCAACTGGATGCTGTGCGTGTTTTGGAAAAGCCGCTGGATGTGTTGGCCCAGCATCTGGTGGGCATGGCGCTGGAGGGCGGCTACACTCGCGCGAGTGCCTTGGAGACAATTCGCTCAGCAGCCGCTTTCGAGCATGTCTCAGAAGCAGAGTTGGATCGGCTTTTGAACTACTTGGAGGGTGGGGGACTTTCCTTGGAGAAACAATACCGGGAAACTTTTGGCAAGATCACTTGGGTGGATGATCAACTGGCTGTGCCTAACAAAAAGGTGGAACGTGAGTATTTGGCCAATGTGGGCGTGATTCACACGGAGGGAATGATCTCCGTGTACCTGGGCAATCGTCGGTTGGGCCAGATTGAGGAATCATTTTTGAAGCGATTGAAAGTGGGGGACATCTTCGTGCTGGCTGGCCGTATGGTCAGGCTTCTGGAAACGGGCGTGGCCGAAGCCAAAGTGGAGAACGCAGCGGGGCTGCTGCCTACGGTGCCCTCGTGGAATGCGAACAAGATGCCTTTGTCTTCTGGCCTGGCGGGTGAAGTGGCGCGTTTTCGTACAGAACTGGCAGCGCGTGTGGGTAGCCAGCCGAATGACGAGGTTTGTGATTGGTTGGTGGAACGCTTTGAGATCTCCAGCAGCAATGCGGCGGCCATTGTGCAACATGGTCTGAATCAACAACGTGTGTCGCGCATTCCCACAGAGCATACGTTTCTCATAGAGAGGTTTGTGGAGGAGCAGAAAGACCGCGAGACCGACCTCGTACAATTCTTTTTTCACAGCTTGATTGGGCGCAGTGCCAATGATGCGCTCAGTCGAATCATTGCTCACCGGGTCAAAGAAGCCGTGGGGGGAAATGCCATGGTCACCATTGATGACTACAGTTTTCTACTGACGTTGAGATCGTTTCAAGACCTCGGCCTGCAGGAGTGGAAAGAACTATTTTATCAGGGAGATGCCGAAGCGGATATGAAGGCGGCTTTGCAGGGAAGTGAACTGGTGAAATGGAACTTCCGGGGAGTGGCGCAGACGGGACTCATGGTGCCTCGAAATCGGCCAGGGCAGGACCGTAAGATCAAACAACTGCGCTGGAGCACGGAGATCCTCTTTCGGGTATTGAGTGAGCACGAGCCTGATCACCCGCTGCTGGTACAGTCGTATCGGGAAGCCACGCATACTTTTTTAGACCTGCCGAGGGCGGTGGAATTTCTCGCTAAAACGTCTTCGCTGGACTGGCATTTGGTGGAGGTTCCGGTGGTGAGCCCGTTTTCGTTTGGTCTCTTTGCCAGCAAAATCAAGGAGGGCATGATGCTGGAAGATCCAGAGGAGGCCATCGAACGCCTCTGGCGGGAGTATGAAAAGAAGCTAGGGCCTGGAGTGTGATGGAAGCTTGCGAGGGGGCCGAGTGCTCGACACATTAGGCCATCATGTCTGATTCCCTCACTGCCGATATCACTTTGCTGGGCCGTTCCGAGCACCGCCTGCCTGCCTCACCTGATGAGGCGACTCTGGAAACTTTCCCCAATCGTACGCCAGGCCGGAATTACACCATCCATCTCAGTGCTCCAGATTTCGGCTCGCTTTGTCCCGTTACAGGTCAGCCAGATGCGGCCCATGTGGAGATTCTCTACATCCCGGACGAGCGCTGTGTGGAAACGAAATCGCTGAAATTCTATTTGGCCAGCTACCGCAATCACGCCTCCTTTAATGAGGCCATCGTCAACCGCATCCTTGATGATCTCGTGGTAGCCTGCGCGCCAAAGCAGGCCATTGTCCGGGGAAAGTTTGTCCCTAGAGGTGGCATTCAGCTCACCTGTGAAGCACGGTATCCCACCCGGGATGTTCCTTTAGAGTGGCCTACAGCTTCATTAAGCTCGCATGGAGCGTGAATTTGTTGCGTAATTTGAAAACCTGCATCGCTGGAATGGGTTCCAGACAGCAAGGATATTTTGGCAAATAGACGGCATAGG